>JAIYEB010000011.1 GCA_027487195.1 Hyphomicrobiales bacterium
ATCAAGGACGTCTACGGCGAGGCCAAGGCCAATGGTTTTGATACCAAGGCGCTTCGCAAGATCGTCGCCTTGAGGAAGCAGGACCGGGATGAGCGCGCCGAGCAGGAAGCGATCCTGGAACTCTACAAGCAAGCGCTTGGCATGTGAGGCAGAATGCAGGGTGAACTGCGCCAAAGGCCCATTGGCAGATCAGGCCTTTCGGTCTCTTGCCATGGATTTGGCGGCGCGCCCCTCGGCGATCTCTACGCCATCCTTGATGACCGGGCCGCGGTTGATGCCGTGGAAACGGCCGCGCTGAACGGCGTCACCCTTTTCGACACATCGCCGCTCTATGGGCATGGCCTGTCCGAGCACCGTATCGGAACCGGCTTGCGACGGGCGGGCCGGCCTGCGATCGTCTCCACCAAGGTCGGTCGGGTCCTCCTGCCGGCATCAGGCGCTATTGACCGCTCAGGCTATGCCGGCGGCCTGCCGTTTCAGGCGCGCTTTGACTATTCCGGCGATGGCGCGCTGCGCTCGGTCGAGCAATCGCTCCTGAGGCTTGGCCGCGACCGGCTCGACATTGTCCTGGTCCACGACGTCGATATCTGGACCCATGGCGCGGGCGCGATTGAAGGGCGCTATCGCGAAGCCATCGAGGGTGCCTGCAGGGCTCTGTCAGATCTCAAGGCGCAGGGGCTGATCAGTGCCATTGGCGTTGGCGTCAATGAAGCCGCGATGTGCGCACGCTTCATGAGCGACGCAGACATAGACGTGGTGATGCTCGCGGGCCGGCACACGCTGTTGGAGCAAGACGCCCTCGAGGTTCTCGACATGGCAGCGCAGCGCGGGATCGCTGTCCTGCTTGGCGGTGTGTTCAACTCCGGCATTCTCGCCACCGGTCCAATCCAGGGCGCACGGTGGAACTATCGCGAGGCTCCATCCGAAATTCTTGAGCGAACACGGCAGATCGAAGCCATCACGAGCGCACACGGGGTGCCGCTGGCAACTGCGGCCATACGCTTTGCGCTTGGTCACGCTGCGGTTGCTTCCGTGGTGCTTGGGGCGGTGACGCCTGCCGAGGTCAAGCGCAACGAAAGTGCCTTTGCAGCACATGTGCCAACGGCCCTGTGGGCAGACCTCAAAAGCGCAGGCCTCATCAAGCCGGAGACGCCGGTCCCAACACAAGGGGGCCTGGCATGATCATCGACGCCCATGCGCATCTGTGGACCCTGTCGCGCGGCGACTATGGATGGCTGACACCATCCCTCGGGTCTGTGTATCGCGATTTTGGTCCAGAAGATCTGAAGGCAAAGCTCGATGCCCATGCGGTTGACCGCGCGATCCTCGTCCAGGCCGCGCCAACAGTCGATGAAACACAGTTCCTGCTATCGATTGCGCGCCGGAACAGCTTTGTCGCCGGCGTCGTTGGCTGGGCGGATTTTGATGCAGAAGATGCCCCAGGCGCAATCGAACTGGCCTCGAAGGACCAGCTCCTGCTGGGTCTGAGGCCAATGGTTCAGGACATGGCCGATGACAGCTGGCTGTCGAAGCCACACCTGTCCCCAGCGTTTGAGGCGCTGAGCGCGCAGGGCCTGGTCTTTGATGCCCTCGTGCTGCCGCGCCATCTCAGCAACCTTGCGATGGTAGCCAAGCGCCATCCCGATCTTTCGATTGTCATCGATCATCTGGCCAAACCTGAGGTCAAGGCCGCTCGGATCGAGCCATGGGCTGGCGACATGGCTGTTCTGGCAGCCCTGCCAAATGTCACGTGCAAGCTCTCCGGCCTGATAACAGAGGCCGGAACGGGCTGGCGAACACAGGACCTTGCGCCCTACGTCCGCACCGTTCTTGAGCTGTTTGGATCGGATCGCCTGATCTGGGGTTCGGACTGGCCAGTGGCGAACCTTGCCGGCGGCTATGGTGCCTGGGTGGCGGCGAGCGACGAGCTTCTGGCCCATCTCACCGCTCGGGAAAGAGCTCAGATCCGAGGTGGCAACGCTGCCCGGATCTATCTGTCGAAGGGAAGAGGCGCATGATGCTGCGTGGGATAGACCCGGTGCTTTCGCCCGAGTTGTTGAAGCTCCTCGCGAGCATGGGCCATGGCGATGATCTGGCCCTTGTGGATGCCAATCACCCGGCCGAAACCATCGCTTCAGCCACCACATCCGGCGTGCTCATTCGGCTCCCCGGCCTCGGCATGGCCCGCGTGGCAAGCGCCATCCTGTCGCTTCTGCCAGTCGATGATTTTGAGCCCTCGCCAGTGCGGCGCATGGAAGTTGTCGGACGGCCAGATGACATCCCGGACGTTCAGGCTGAGGTGATTGGCGTTGTTGCCCACGTCGCTCCGCACGCCGTGCCGCTGGCCGGTCTCGAGCGCTTTGCCTTCTATGACGCAGCGCGCAAGGCTTTTGCCGTTGTGCAGGTCGGCGACCCAAGACCCTATGGCTGCTTCCTGATCCGCAAGGGCGTGATCGCGGGGTAGAGCATCCCCACGCAACAGTGGAAGCCAGTTGAGCGCTGCAACAGGCGCTGGGATAAACACCTCAGGCGCGGTTTTGTTTCCATCGAAACGAAGCGCGCTCTATCGCACCTGTCCAACACGTTCGACGGCAAAAAGCGACAGCGCAGCCAGCACCATCATGGCTGCGCCGGCAATACCCAGCATGGTGTAGCCCTGGGCCTGCAGCATCAACCCGCCAACGAGCGAGCCAATCGAGCCGCCGAGATAGAGTGCGGAAGCGTTGAGCGCGAGAAGAAGCGGCGCGCGCTGTGGATCAAGCGTCGCCAGCCGCGCCTGCTGGGCCACCATGAATGACCAGCCAAACACACTCCACATGGTCATCAACACAGCCGCCATCACAAGGCCGGAAACGAAGACCGTAATCACGGGCATGAGCAGGATCTGGGCGCCACACAGCCACAACAGCGTGGCTTTCGGTCCGATCCGGTCGGTCAGAATGCCGCCCATCACATTGCCGGCGACAGCACCAAGGCCGAACAGCACAAGCATGGCCGTGACACCGTCTCGCCCAAGCCCCAGCCGGCTTTCAAGGAAGGGGCCGAGAAACGTGTAGACCACATAGATGCCGCCGATGAACAGGGCTGTGAACAGGACGGCCAGCACGAGCCTTGGCGTCACAAGAAGTGCTCCAAGGGATGACAGGCTTGCGGACGGCGTCACGATTCCGCGCGGCAGGCTGCGGATGATGAGCACGAGGCTGAGCGCTGTCAGAACCGCAACGATGGCAAATGCCGACTGCCAGCCAAGTGCATAGCCAAGCCAGGCTCCGCAAGGCACCCCGATGACCTGCGACAGGGTCAGGCCGAAGAACACCCGCGACAGGACCGCGCCCCTTGTTTCGGGGCTCGACATGGCAATGGCGATGGTCGCGATCACAGGCGTGACAAGCCCGCCGCCAAGCGCCATCACCATGCGCGCCGCGAGCAGGATGGAATAGGTCGGCGCAAGGGCAGCCAGAACAGCGCCCATGAGAAACAAGGCCAGCCCAGCGGTCAGGACACGCTGGCGGTCAACCCTGCCACTCAAGGCCACGAGGGTTGGCGAGGCAACCGTGTAGACCAGCGCATAGGCCGTCATCATCCAGCCCGCATCTGCGCTTGAAATGGCAAATGCGCTCGCAACCGGCGTCAGAACTCCGACGACGACAAACGCACCCATGCCAACGGCGAAGTTCGCAAACGCAAGCAACCGAAAGATCGCGCGGTTGGAAGCCGGCGCGGGGGCTGAGGACATCAAGCCTGCTCCTGGAAACAGGCCCGTTGTGCCACTGAAGGCCCGCGAACGAACCCCAGGCGAAAGTCTTACGCCCTACAGCGCCTTGGCCATTTCACGCAGCTTGAACTTCTGGATCTTGCCTGTCGAGGTCTTGGGCAGCTCAGTAAACACGACCGTGCGCGGGCACTTGTAGGCCGCCAGATGCTGCCGGCACCAGGCAATCACGTCCTCGGAGGTGGCGGTCTGGGCAGGCTTCAGCTCAACAAATGCGCAAGGCGTCTCGCCCCACTTTTCATCCGGCCTGGCCACAACAGCCGCAGCCTGAACCGCCGGGTGCTTGTAAAGCGCATCTTCGACCTCAATGGAGGAGATGTTCTCCCCGCCCGAGATGATGATGTCCTTGGAGCGGTCCTTCAGCTGGAGATAGCCATCCGCATGCATCACGCCGAGATCGCCGGAATGGAACCAGCCGCCCGCGAACGCCTCGTCGGTGGCGGTCTTGTTCTTGAGGTAGCCCTTCATCACGACGTTGCCGCGAAACATGGCCTCGCCCATGGTCTGCCCGTCTCTTGGCACCGGCGTCATGGTCTCCGGGTCGATCACATCGATGGCTTCCAGCGGGACGTAGCGCACGCCTTGCCGAGCCTTCTTCGCTCCCCACTCGGCACGCGGCAGATCATGCCACTCCTCATGCCAGTCGTTGATGACAGCGGGGCCATAGGTTTCCGTCAGGCCATAGAGATGGGTGACTTCGAACCCGGCCTCTTTCATGCCGACCAATGTCGCCTCCGGCGGAGGGGCTGCGGCGGTGAGGAACTGGACACCCTTCAAGGGGCGCTTCTCCTCGGCGGGTGCATTGAGCAGCGTCGACATGACAATGGGCGCGCCGCACAGATGGGTGACGCCATGTTCCGCCATGAGCTGATACATCAGGCCTGCGCGGACCTGCCGCAAACAGACGTGGGTCCCGGCGGCAACCGAAATCGACCAGGGAAAGCACCAGCCATTGCAGTGGAACATGGGCAGCGTCCACAGATAGACCGGATGCTTGGACATGCTGGTCGTAACCACATTGCCCATGGCCAGGAGATAGGCGCCGCGGTGGTGGTAGACCACGCCCTTGGGATTTCCCGTCGTGCCGGACGTGTAGTTCAGCGAAATCGCATCCCATTCGTCACCCGGCGCCTCGCGCGCATAATCCTCGCTGCCCGAGGCCAGAAAAGCCTCATACTCAAGCGTTCCGAGCCGCTCGCCCTCGCCGGTAAACTCAGGGTCATCATAGTCGATGACGATGGGTTTGACCTTGGCCAGCGCCAGCGCAGGCTTCACGATCCTGGAGAATTCCCGGTCTGTGATCAAAACCTTGGCCTCGCCATGATCGAGCGAGAACGCAATAATTGGCGGATCAAGGCGCGTGTTCAGCGTGTTGAGAACCGCGCCGGTCATGGGCACGCCGTAATGGCATTCAAGCATACCCGGCGTGTTTGCCATCATGACGGCAACCGTATCGCCGCGCTTCAGCCCCAGCTTGGCCAAGGCACTGGCAAGCCGTTTTGAGCGCGAAAGAAAGTCGCGGTAGTTCACACGGATCTTGCCGTGGATGATCGCCGTCCGGTCCGGGAATGTACCGGCGGCGCGCTCCAGAAACGTCAGGGGGGTCAGAGGCTGATAGTTCGCCGGCGTCTTTGGAAGATCAAGATCGTAAATGCTCAATGACACTGGACAGTCCCCCTGGAGGTTTGTTTCGGGAAGCGTTAGCTGCGCACTCATGGTCCTGCAACAGGTCTCCCCTGCGAAGCGCTAACTTGACGGGGCCAGCGTGTGCGTCGAAGCAGGAGTGACATGGCTTCAAGCACTTCATTCGTCTTTACCCGTTCCGGATTGCTTGAGGGCGTTCGCCTCAGCTTTGTCCTGCTGCCAGCGACGATCATTTTCGGCATGGCCTTTGGTGCGTTGGCGCAGAAGGCAGGCCTGAGCCTTGCCGAGGCTGTGTTGTTCTCGGCCTTTGTCTATGCAGGCGCTTCGCAGTTTGCAGCGCTCGGCGCCTGGCAGGATCCAATGACCCTTGCCGCAGCCGCGAGCATCCTGTTGATCGTCGGCACCGTGAACTCCCGCCTAATCATGATTGGCGCAAGCTATCGCGCGCTGATCGGCACCGTGCCAACGGCTCAAGCCTATCCATTGCAGGCCGTGACCACGGATTTCACGTGGGTCACGGGGATTGGCTACATCGAGCGTGGCGGGCGCGATCTCGCCGTTCCGCTCGGTGCCGGCTTGTTCATCTGGCTGTTCTGGTGGTCGGCAACGGCACCTGGCTGGCTGTTCGGGCAGGCAATCCTCGATCCGCGCCGCTATGCCATCGACCTTGTATTGCCATTGATGTTTGCACTGTTCCTGGTGCCCATGTGGAAGGGTGCCGCACGCGCCATCCCATGGCTTGTGGCAGGTCTGGTGTCCTTGCTGCTGTTCTGGCTCATCCCGGGCCATCTCTATGTGTTTTTCGGCGCCCTGGCCGGCGCACTTGCGGGAGCGTTCAGTCGTGATGAACGTTGAACCCAGCATCTTCGCACTGCTCGTGGCCGCTGGCCTTATCAGCTATGTCTGCCGGATCGCCGGCTTCTGGATCATGGGGCGGGTTCCCATCGGGCCGCGTGTGCGCCGCGGCCTTGAAGCGCTGCCTGGGGCCACCATCATGGCCATTGTCGTGCCGGCAGCCGTCACCGGCGGACCTGCGGCGTTGATCGCGATTGGCGCAGGCGTTGGCATGGCGCTGTGGCTCAAGCGCGATCTTCTTGCGCTCGCCGTCGGGCTTTTGACCGCCATTGGCTTGCGCGCTGTTGGGCTTTAGGGCCAAAACGTCGCGTGGAGGAAGGCATGACACTGGAGATGACGAACGGCGGCCGATTGCTGGTCGAAGCGCTTGAGGCGAATGGCATCCGTCATGCCAGCTGTGTTCCCGGCGAGAGCTTCCTCCCGATCCTCGACGCGCTGAACGGTTCCCCGATTGCGCTGACGGTCTGTCGGCAGGAGGGGGGCGCTTCGATGATCGCGGAGGCGTGGGGCAAGCTGTCGGGCAAGCCGGGCATCTGTTTTGTCACGCGCGGACCGGGAGCCACCAACGCTGCAGCCGGCATCCACGTGGCCATGCAGGATTCAACGCCGATGATCCTGTTCATCGGTCAGGTCGAACGTGGATTTCTTGGCCGCGAGGCGTTTCAGGAAGTCGACTATGTCCAGATGTTCTCGGGGCTCGCGAAGTGGGCGGCCGAGATCAACGATGGCGAGCGCATCCCTGAGTTCGTGGCGCGCGCCATGGCCATTGCAACATCAGGTCGCCCGGGTCCGGTGGTCCTGTCGCTGCCTGAGGATATCCTGTCGCAACAGGTTGCAAAGCGGGCGCCGATTGAGGTGCCACCGATCGAACCCCAGATCGGTTTTTCCGATCTGGCAGCCCTTCGACGCCAGCTGATTGCGTCGAAGCGCCCGATTTTCATTCTCGGTGGTACGGGATGGAGTGCAGAGGCGCGCACACGCATCCATCGCTTTGCCGAGATCTGGGACATGCCTGTTGCGGTGTCGTTTCGCCGCCAGTCGCTGTTTGACCATGAGCACCCGTGCTTTGCGGGCGTGGTTGGCATCGGGATCGAGGCGGCGCTGAAGCAGCGGATCGAGGACGCCGACCTTGTCGTGCTGGTCAACGAGCGCTTATCCGAAATGCCCTCGCAGAGTTACACGCTGCTCGATGTGCCGGTGCCAAGGCAGGCGTTGGTGCACGTCTTTCCAGGGCCAGACGAAATTGGCCGGGTGTATCGTCCCTCCCTTGGCATTGTGTCGGGGCCAAACGCCTTCGCTGCAGCTCTTGTCGGGCTTGAACCCGCCATCGGGGCAAAGCCATGGAGCGGACAGGTAGCGCAGGCCCATGCCGCCTACCGCGCCTTCTCCGATGCACCTGCCCCAACGCCCGGTGCCGTTCAGATGCGTGAGGTCATGGCGGTTCTCAATGATCGCCTGCCGGAAGATGCGATCATCACCAATGGCGCGGGCAACTTCGCCACCTGGGTCCATCGCTTCCATCGCTTCCGGCAAGCCCACACGCAGCTTGCGCCCACGTCGGGCTCCATGGGCTATGGGCTGCCGGCAGCGCTCGCCGCCAAACGCATGTCGCCCGAGCGCACAGTTGTGGTCGTCGCGGGCGATGGCGATTTCCTGATGACCGGGCAGGAAATGGCAACGGCCGCGCAATATGACATCGCCATTCTGGCCATTGTGGTCGACAACGGCATCTACGGTACGATCCGCATGCACCAGGAAAAGACGTTCCCTGGTCGCGCGCATGGTTCTGATCTGACAAGCCCCGACTTTGCAGCCTACGCGCGCAGTTTCGGAGCATTGGCCTTCACCGTGCGGGAGACGGCGGAATTTGCACCAGCCCTTGATCTGGCCTTGGCCCACCGTGGTCCGGCCCTGTTGCACCTGATCACCGATCCTGAAGCGATCACACCGACAACGACGCTGACGAAGATCCGCGCGGCTGCATTGAAAGGTCAGGAGCGTGGCTGACGCCTTGATCCGCCCCGCGGAGGACAAGGATGGGTTCCAGATCGGCCGGCTGATCGAAGGGGTCTTCGCCGAGTATCCGGGCTGCATCTTTGACTGGTCCGAGTTTCCGGAACTTCTTGCGCCCGCGAGCTACTATCGCGCCCGTGGCGGCGGCCTGTTTGTGGCTGCCGAAGGCACAACGATCATTGGAAGCTTTGGTATCAAGGCAACGACGGTCCCCGGCCTGATGGAGCTTGTGAAGGTCTACCTCAGGGCGGACCGGCGTGGACTGGGCCTTGCGCAACGCATGTCACAGGCCGCCTACGCTCTGGCGCATGAACGTGGTGCCACAGGTCTGATGCTCTTCTCGGACACACGATTCGTTGATGGCCATCGCTTCTACGAGCTCAACGGCTGGCGGCGGGTGCCAGGCGAGCGCTATCTCGCCGACCTGTCGTTGAGCTGGGAATACCACTACATCCGGGACATGCCAGCGCGCTAGCCGCTGTCCGTTTCCGAAACCTGCGCCTCATGCCACCGGAGTGCGCCGCGCCAAACTCTCGGCTTCGATCAGTTCACGTGTGCGGCGGGCATTGTCTGCAATGTCGATGACGAGAAACAGCGCACCGAAGACCAGGGTTGCCACGATGAATCCGATTGCAGCGCCATAGACGAGGCCAAGCAACGGGTGAGCGAGACCGCCCCAGCCATAGCTCCAACCCCACGCCGCGCGGGAATATCCGCTGATGGCAAAGCCCAGAATGGTCAGGACAAAGCCGAGCGAGGCGAACAGTTCAAGGGATCGAACAACAAGACGCTTCATGGAGACCTCCGCAGTTTGATCTCTCACCAACGCAAAGTCCGACAAAACCCGACGGTTCAGACGAGGTGTGACCTGAAATCAACAGATCTGCCGCACGCTGGACACATTCCATCAACCATGTCCGTCCGTAGAAGGTTAACCCACACCGCGTATTTGTGGCGCCTGACATGCCGTCAAGGATAACAAGGAGTGACCAACATGGTCGCAGTTCATTCACTGGCCCGCTCGGGCCGAATTGCAGTCGCGTTCGCGCTCGCCCTGTTTGCGGCAGCGTGCGCACAAACGCCGGACCCGAACGCCGCTGGCGGCGCTGCGACACCCGGCTCGCAGCAGGATTTCGTCGTCAATGTCGGCGACCGCGTCCTGTTCGCAGCTGACTCAACCGATCTCTCGTCTGAAGCCACTGCCGTTCTCGGACGTCAGGCCGCATGGCTGCGCCAGTATAACCGCTACGCCATCACGATCGAAGGCCATGCCGACGAGCGCGGCACGCGCGAGTACAACATTGCCCTTGGCGCCCGTCGCGCTGCTGCAGTGCGTGATTTCCTCACGTCGCGCGGAATCGAGACCTCGCGCCTGCGCACGATCTCCTACGGCAAGGAGCGCCCGGTCGCAGTTTGCGACAATGAGAGCTGCTGGAACCAGAACCGCCGTGCGGTCTCTGTCCTGAGCGGCGCGGGCTCCTGATCGTCGGGCACAGCCTAACACCAAAAGCGCCCGGGTCCTTCGACCTGGGCGTTTTTTGTGGCATATGCCGCAACATCGCCCCGTTTCTGGCGTTTATCGTCGTCGTCGCTCAACCCCGCAGGTTCCGCATGCGCCTGATCCCGGCCCTTGTTCTTTTCACCTCTGGTGTTCTTCTCACCTCTGGCGCAAGCGCAGCCCCGGGCATGCTGGCGAGCCAATTGAAGGCCATCGCAGGCCCTTCAGACGTACTCAGGGTCCAGTGGGGAGCACAGCAGCCCTCGTCGGATGCGGATGCGGCCGTGCGCATGAACCGGCTTGAGAACCAGCTGCGCCAGCTCAACGGAACCATCGAGCAGCTGCAGAATCAGATCCGCGTGATGCAGGAACAACAACGCCGTTTCCAACAGGACACCGAGTTCCGGTTCCAGGAAATGCAGCCCCAGCAGCGCGCACCCCAGCCCCGCCCGCAACCGCGCGGCGAGGCACCCCAGCCAGCACCTGGCCGCGATGTGGCCTCAGAGCCGCGGGATGGCGTTGTCGTTGGCCGCGCAGGCCCTGGCGCACCGCCGGCAGCACTCGGACAGACCCGCTCCTCAGGCGAAACAGGCGGCCAGCCCTTGGTCTTGACCCCGCCTGGAGCAGCTCCGGTCGACGGCAGTTCGGTCGTCGCAAGCACAGCTGGTGGCGCTGGGGGCGCACAGCGCCTTCCACCCGTCGCGTCTCCGGCCGCAGTCAACCCGTCGGTATCTGCCCAGCGCGAAGAATATGACATCGCATACGGCTACATGCTGCGCGGCGACTATGAGTTGGCCGAACGGGCCTTCCAGGAATATCTGCGCGACCACCCGACTGCGCGCAACGCCGGCGACGCCATGTACTGGCTTGGCGAGAGCTTCTACCTCCGCCGGCAATGGCGGCCGGCAGCCGAACATTTCCTGCGTGCCTCGACCGAGCACCCGCA
>JAIYEB010000156.1 GCA_027487195.1 Hyphomicrobiales bacterium
ATCGAGCGCCCCTGGGGAACCCATTCAGTTCCCGGAAAGGTGACGGACGTCACGCTGACGAAAACCGGCGACGTTGCCCTCCTCCTGAGGACCGACCCATACACTGAAGCCGGAAGCGATCCGGTCGTTGTGTTGTCTGCTCAGGGTCAGTTTTTGCGCAGTTTTGGTGCAAGCGATTTATCCGACGCACACATGATCGCGACCGATCCTTCAGGGCGGCTTTGGGTGGTCGATCGCGATGCCCATTGCATCGTTTGCTTTGATGCGCTCGGCAAAGTCTTGGGCCGGCTTGGCACCCGGCACGGCCCGCTTCAGCCCTTCAATCACCCAAGCGATATCGCTTTTGCCGGCGATGGCTTAATTGTCGTCGCCGATGGCTATGCAAACGGTCGCATCCACATCTTTGGCGCCGATCTGTCCCATGTGCGTTCATTTGGAGAGATCGGTCACGGGCCAGGCCAATTCATGACGGCGCATGGCGTCTGGGTAACGCCTGAGCACAGGATCATTGTCGCTGACCGCGAGAACAGCAGGCTGCAGGTTTTCGATATGAACGGCGCGCTTGAGGCGATCTGGACCAGGTTTCATCGCCCGTCCGATATCTGGGGCGATGCGAGCGGTCGTCTCTACGTGACGGACGCTGTACCGACACTGACCTGCCTTGCACCGGATGGGACGCGGCTTGGTCGCTGCCGACCTGTTCTGAACGGCGCGCACGGGCTTTGGGGCGACGACCGCGACGGCACGCTCTATCTCGCCGAGGGAACGCCGAGCCGGATCACGCGCATGGCATTGTTCGAATAGGGCTGTTCAAGCCTTTATGGGCGCCGCAGAGGTCTCAACATTACGCCGCCCTGACATCCAGCATCGGGAAACGCTTGATCCAATGCTGCGCAATTGCCAGGCGCTGGCAGACCCAGACCTGATCACGGCTTTGCACATAGTCGAGGAAGCGCTTCAGCCCGGCAACCCGCGCCGGTTGTCCGAGGATGCGACCATGCATGCCAACGCTCATCATCTTCGGGCGCTCACTGCCTTCCTCCCAGAGCGTGTCAAACGCATCCCGCAGCATTGAGAAGAATGTGTCCCCGTCGGTGACTGCATTCACCAGCTTCGCGTCGTTGGTCACGAGCGAGTAGGGAATGACGAGTTGCTGGCGATCGCGGAGCTTTATCCAATATGGCAAATCGTCCGCATAACTATCTGAATCATAGACAAACCCGCCCGCCTCGATCAGCAGGTCGCGCGTGTTGATGCTTGGCGCATAGCGCGAGTACCAGCCTGTCGGGCGTTGTCCGAGGGTTGCCTCAAGCGAAGCGAGCGCCTTTCGGATTTCGGCGCGCTCGGTTTCCTTGTCCAGGCGATAATGCTCGATCCAGCGATAGCCATGGCAACACACGTCATGGCCGGCATCGCGGATCGCACGTGCCGCATCAGGGTTTCGTTCCAGCGCCAGCGCGCTGGCAAAAACCGTCAGCGGCAGCCCACGCTCGCGAAACAGTCGCATGAGGCGCCAGAAGCCGGCCCGTGCGCCATACTCATACATGCTCTCGGCACCAAGATCGCGATCACCCAGCGGAACGCGGGCCGCCGCGACCTCTGTCAACGCGCTTTCCGACCGCCCATCGCCATCGCCAATGGAGTATTCGGCGCCTTCCTCGACATTCAGAACAAAGTTGACGGCAACGCGCGCGCCTCCTGGCCATTCGGCCCGTGGTGGATGTTCGCCATAGCCGACAAAGTCCCGGTCCTGTGGGTTTCGCATGTCGATATCCCGCTCCAGACGCTATTCGCGCTTGCCCTGAACCTTGTTGAAGAAGCAGCACCACTCGCCGGTCGTGACGTTTGGCAAGGCGCGCAGGCCAAAGATCATGCCGTCGGCAGGCGCTTTCAACTCGGCCAACTCGTTGCCGAACAGGTCGACGATCCGCGCGATCCTCGTGCCAGCCTTCATCATGGTCAGGAACTTGATGTCAGGCTCGGGTAGATAAATGCCTGAAGCGGGCGCCAGCAGTGCCTCTTGCATGCCCCGCGTGCGGTTTTGATCATAGGCCGCTTTGCCGGGCAGCATCTTGTAGTGCTTCAACACGTTCAGGATGGCGTCAGCGAGTGTACGCCCAACCTTGGCAAAGGCCGAAGGCGAGGTCGCAGAGCGCCCGCCAAGCTCAACCGTAATGCCTGTCTTGCCGATCTCTGCCATGACAGCCATCGGATTGCCCTTGGGGTTTGGCGACGACATGATGCAACCCCATCCGGGGCCCATGGCCGTGCCAAGCTCAACGGACTCAGGCCGCTCATCGATGAACATCGCCTCCGCAAGGTAGGAGTGCGCGCCGCCGGAATGGATGGAGATTTCGAGATCTGCGGTCTTCTTCAGCCATTCCGCATGCGCCCAGCAAATACGCTCGGTCAGGTAGCCGTTGGGACGACCGGGATAGATGCGGTTGGCGTCAAAGCTGAACGTATCGAGCGGGTTGCCGCGATTGGCCGCTTCAAAGGCCGGCACATTGATGACCGGGACCAGAACAAGGGTCCCGGCGAGCTTGGCCGGATCCACTTCACGAAGCAGGATCTGGCAGCACAACGGTCCTTCGGGCTCATCGCCATGGATGGCCCCATCGACCCACAACACCTTGCCGGGTTTTGTTCCATTGATGATGGCCACAGGGATCTCGACCGGGCTTCCACCCGCGAGCTTTGTCACCGGGATTGCACCGAAGGCAATTGTTCCAGGTTTTGCCTTGGCTGTGCCGACAGTCACGGTTTTCATGGTCGTTTCCGTTTTGGAATTGTCCGTCTTGGACTTTGCGGACGTCTTGGACTTCGCGGATGCCTTGGCCATTTCGATCAGATTCCCTTGACCTGTTCGTATTTCTTCAGTTCCTCGGGCGTGTAGACCTGCATGAACTCGATCTCGATGCCGCCGGCATCATTGTCGAGAAACGCCACATAGCCTTCGGGATGCGGGTGCGAACCCATGACGCCGCCGCAGCCCTTGCAGCCGCGCAGTGAGGCGCCGTTTGCCTGGGCATGGGCCAGAGCCTTGTCGATATTGTCGACGGCGTAGCAGATGTGATGCAGCCCCTCGCCGCCCCGCTCCTTGATCCACGCGTCAAACCGGCCGCCCGGGTCCATGGACTGGCACAGCTGATACTCGATGCCGCCGAGGTTGAAGAGCGCCACGCGGTTGCGCGACTTGGCATACTCGTGGATGTGCGTTTCTGCGGGCACGCACAGGAAGCGGCTGTAGGATTTCAGTGCCGTGTCGACATCCTTGACCGCGAAGGCCATGTGCTTGAGCGACAGGATGTTCGGGTTGTCGGAAACCGGTTGCGGTGTGGCATGAACGGTCATGGCGTGCCTCCTCAGGCGGACTTGGTCAGTTTTTGTGCTTTCAGCCCGGCAACGACGCTGGCCATGCGGCGCGCGGCTTCCTCAACGCGCGGAACCGGCTGCAACAGCGAGATGCGGACGTAATCATCGCAATGGTCGCCAAAGAGCGAGCCAGGAAACATCATGACGCGCCCCTCTTCCAGAAGCTTCAGGCAGAAATCAGATGCCGACAATCCGGTCGATGACACGTTGGCATAGACGTAAAACGCGCCATTCGGCTTGGCGTAGCTCAAACCCATCCGGTCGAGCGCTGCCATCATCACGACCCGGCGTGAATCATACTCCCGCCTTGCGGCCTCAACCGAATCCTGCGGACCGGTCAACGCGGCAAGTGCTGCATGCTGACTGACAGCCGGAGCGCAGATGGCAAGGCCGTGGTGAATCTCGGCCATGGCCTTCACGAGCGTGCGCGGGCCGGCAAAGTACCCAACCCGCCAGCCCGTCATGGCATAGGCCTTTGAAAAGCCATCGATGGTGATCGTGCGCTCTTTCATGCCGGGAAGCGCCGCAACCGGCTGAACGCGCGCGTTGTCATAGACAAGCCGGGCATAAATCTCGTCGGAAATCACGATGAGATCGTGCTTCACGGCCAATGCCGCCAGCTTCTCGATTTCTGACGGCGGGATCACCATCCCTGTGGGGTTTGACGGGTTGATCAGGCAAATCATCCGCGACTTTGGCGTCAGGACCTTTTCGACGGCCTCCGCCGTCAGCGCGAAGCCATCCTTCTCAAAGGTCGGCACGGCAACCGTCTTGCCTTCAGCCAGCTCAACAGCCTGATGGTAGGAGTTGTAGCCAGGCGATGGCATGATGACCTCGTCATCAGGGTCGATCAGCGCAAGCATCGCGACAAACATCGATTCCTGCGCGCCAGACGTGACGACGATCTCATCGCTCGTGTAGTCGCCACCGCCATTTGCCTTGATGGAGGTTGCAATGGCTTCGCGCAGTTGCGGCATTCCAAGCGGATGGGTGTAGTGGGTTGCGCCAGCTCCCAGCGCCTTTTGCCCGGCTTCGATGATGTGGGCCGGCGTATCAAGATCAGGATCACCGCGCCCAAGGGCAATGACATCCTTGAGGCCCGCAGCAATGTCCAGCATGCGGGTACGCAACGAGGATTCCTTGATGGACACCCGTTTGGCAAAGCGCTCAATTCGGCTCACAGATCATTCTCCGGTATGGCTGGATCAGGGTTCATCAGCGGCGGTCCTTGGCCTTGGGATCGAGCACCTGAGACAAGCGATCGCCGATCAGGTTGACCGACATCACGACGAGAAACAGGGCAAGGCCTGGAAAGATCATCATCCACGGGGCATAGCGCATGTACTCGCGCCCGCCTGAAAGCATGGCGCCCCATTCAGGCGTTGGCGGCTGCGCACCAAGCCCGAGAAACGACAGCGTCGCGGTTGAAAGAATGGCGTTGCCAAGATCAAGCGTGCCCAGCACCACGAGGGTTGGCACCACATTCGGCAAGAGATGGCGCGCCATGATCCGGATGTCAGATGCGCCAAGCGCACGGGCGGCTTCGACATAGAGCTGTTCGCGCACAACC
The DNA here is from genome assembly GCA_027487195.1 of Hyphomicrobiales bacterium. GTDB lineage: Bacteria > Pseudomonadota > Alphaproteobacteria > Rhizobiales > UBA4765 > JAIYEB01. The sequence goes on from JAIYEB010000156.1 coordinate 4,946, forward strand.
AGAACCGCACCGCGCACCACGCGGGCAAAGCGCGGAACCCCGGCAATCGCAACTGCAACGACAACGTTGACGAGCCCGACACCCAACACCGAGACGATCATGATCGCGAGCACGATGGCCGGAAAGCCAAGCAGAACGTCGATCAGACGGCTGCCCCAGACATCGATCCGCCCTCCAACGAAGCCGAGCACAATGCCAATCACGCTGCCAACGAACAGCGACAACAGCACCGTCGCGATGCCAAGCGAGATCGAGTAGCGCCCGCCAGCAATCACGCGGGAGAACAGATCTCGCCCGTGAAGGTCGGTGCCAAAGAGATGCTCGAGGCTCGGGCCCTGCAAGCGCATGCCAACATCAGTCTCGTTCCAGTCATAGGGCGCAATGAAAGGTGCCAGAATGGCTGCGAGAACCAGGAGCGAGAACAGGATGGTTCCGATCAGCGCGCCGGGGTTCAGGAACAGCCGGCGTGCAAACCGTAGTGTCGGAGAGCGGGCCTTGAGGGTCGCGGGCTGAGCGGCAATTGCGTTCATGACGCCCGCTCCATGCGCACACGCGGATCAATCAGCCCGTAGATCAGGTCGATGATGACATTGATGATCACGTAGGCCGCCGTCTTGTAGACGATGAGCGCCTGCACCAGCGGCATGTCCTTGGTCAGAACCGCATCGACAAGCATCGTGCCAAGGCCCGGCCGGGCAAAGACGTTTTCGGTCACGACAGCGCCGCCAATCAGCAGAGCGAACTGAAGACCAAGAAGCGTCACGGGCGGGATCATGGCATTGCGCAGCGCGTGCTTGAGAACAACCTTGACCGGCGGCAGACCTTTTGCGCGCGCGGTCCGGATGTAATCCTGTCCCATCGCCTCGATGATCGAAGAGCGGACAAGGCGGGCAAAGCCACCCGCAATGAACAGTCCGACGGTAATGGACGGCAGGATCAGCGCATCAAGGCCGCGCCCCGTGATCGGCACCCACATGAGGATCGTGCCGAAGACATAGATCAGCACCATGCCAATCCAGAAGCTTGGTAACGACACGCCGACAAGCGCCAGGGCCATGCAGGTACTGTCGATCCAGCTGTTGGGCCTGATGCCGGCAAGGATGCCGAGGATAATGCCCATCACGAGCCCGACCAGCAGGCCGCCGAGGGCCAGTTCAATCGTCGACCCCATCTGTTCGGCGATCATGGTTGTGACAGGCCGGCGCGAGCGAAAGCTCTCGCCAAGATCGCCTTGAACAGCGCGCACCACGAACGTGACGTAGCGCTCGACCACAGGCTTATCGAGGCCAAGACGGACCCGCTCGCGCTGGCGAACCTCTTCAGAGGCAGGCACGCCCGCCAGCATGAGATTGACCGGATCGCCGGGAATGATCTGCAAAACAACAAACACCAGCGACCAGGTGAACAGGATCACCGGGATCACGCCGAAGATGCGTTTTGCAAAAAAGCTCATATGGCCTCGTCAGTGCAGCCCGGTCGCAAGCGACCGGGCCGATTGAGCAGGAAGACTGGGTCAGGACGTGGCGAAACGCGCCTCATACAAGCGGATCTGCCAGTTCCCGCGCGAGAAGCGCAGGCCCTGAACGCGACTTGTGTGAACCGCCGTCTGGACCTGATCGTGGATCGGGAAGAAGATCGCCCGGTCCATGATGTCCTTTTGCAGATCGCGGTAGAGCGCGGTCCGCTCCGCAGCGTTCTTCGCCTCGCTGGCACGC
>JAIYEB010000102.1 GCA_027487195.1 Hyphomicrobiales bacterium
CGACAGAACCGGTCGAAGCGTCTTGCCGTCATGGATCAGGACGGCGCGAATATCCGCTACCTCACCCAGCCCGGTACGCTTGTGCTGACGCCGCGCTTTTCACCATCGAACATGCAGATTGCCTACATGCAATTTGGCGGCACCGACCCCAGGGTTGTGCTGCTCGACATTGCGTCCGGCCAGCGCCAGACACTCGGCGATTTCCCGGGCATGAGCTTTGCACCACGCTTTGCGCCAGACGGTCGTCGCGTGTTGATGAGCCTTCTCAATCAGGACGGCAACTCCAACATTGCGATCCTCGATATCGGATCGCGCCAGATGACGCGGCTGACCAGCGGTGCGCAGATCGACACGGCGGCTTCATTTGCGCCGGATGGCCAGCGGATTGTGTTTGAAAGCGACCGTGGCGGCGGCCAGCAGCTCTATGTCATGGGCGCTGGTGGCGGCAACGCAACCCGCATCTCGTTCGGCGATGGGCGCTATTCGACGCCGGTCTGGTCGCCGCGTGGCGACCTCATCGCTTTCACGAAGCAGACGCGCGGACAGTTCTCGCTTGGCGTGATGCGCCCGGATGGCTCCGGCGAGCGGATCCTGACGGCGGGCTTTCACAATGAAGGGCCGAGCTGGTCGCCCAATGGCCGCGTGATCACCTTCTTCAAGGAGCAGGGACCCGGCCCACGCCTGTTCACGATCGATATCACGGGTCGGTTCGAGCAGGCGCTCGGCACGCCGAATTTCGGCTCGGATCCGGCCTGGAGCCCGTTGCTGACCTAAACAGATCGGTAGCAAGCTTTCCTTGCGAGCTACGCCACGACGTCTGGTGTTCGCCATGCCAGATGTTGGCCGCCATCAAGCGCGATCATCTGGCCGGTCAGAGAGCGTGCGTCATAGGCAAAGCGGATGGCAGCACCGAATTCCGAAAGATCCGGACCGCGCCCGAGCAGGGTGCCTTCGGCCTCCTGCTGAAAGCCCTGAGCGCCTTCCATCGGATTTGCCAGTGTTGGCCCGGGGGCCAGACCAACGACGCGGATGCGCGGCGCCAGGGCCTGCGCGAGCGTTTGTGTTGCGGTCCAAAGCGCTGCCTTTGACAGCGTGTATGCAAAGAATTGCGGCGTCAGCTTCCACACCCGCTGATCAATGATGTTGACGATCAAGCCGTCATGCTCAGGCGGGAGCGCGCGCGCAAACGACTGCGCAAGCAGCACCGGGCTCATGACATTGACGCGGTAATGCCGCTCAAGGCTGATGGCGGAGACATCCGGTACACGATCATCTTCAAACAGCGAGGCATTGTTGACCAATACGTCAACCGGCCCGAGCGAGGCCTCGGCGGCATGCACAAGGCCATCTGCGCTGTCTGGATCCTCAAGGTCAGCCTGCAGCACGGCCGCGCGCCCGCCGCGCGATGTAATCTCCGCCATCAGCACTTCAGCCTCGAACCGCGAGGTCTTGCAGTGAAGCGCCACGGCAAAACCATGGGCGGCAAGATCCAGCGCGATGGCGCGGCCTATGCGCTTGGCAGCGCCTGTGATCAGAGCAGTTCTGGGTGCGGGCAATCCAGTTTCTCCGGTTGGTCAGAGGGATACGAGAACGCGCGGGATCGGTTCACCGGCAAGTCACCGGCAAGGATTGGCGGCCTGAAGCAGGATGCGATCACGACGTGGCGGGATGCGACTGTTCGTCGATACGAAAGCGCCTCAAGCAGTGTTACACCCAGATCAGCAGGGAGAGCGATATGCCGGAAGTGACCACCAAAACAAAGAAGACCAAAGCGGCGGATCTGGGCTCGCTTCCCGAGTGGGACCTGAGCCACCTCTACGCCTCCCCGGACGCTCAAGCACTCAAGGCCGATATTGCGCGGCTCGAGGCCGATGCGGCAGCCTTTGCCAAGCGCGCCACCGGCAAGCTCTCAGAGCTTGCAGGCAATGAGCCCGACAGCCTTGCGAGCCTCGTTGCAGCGTATGAAGCGATCCAGGACCTTGCAGGCAAAATCGGTTCCTATGCGGGGTTGCGCTACGCGGCTGACACATCCGACGCAGCGCGCGCCAAGTTTTACGGCGATATCAACGAGACCATGACGCGGGTTGGCAGTTCGCTGCTGTTTTTTGAACTCGAGTTGAACCGCATCGAGGACGCGTTGCTGGACGATGCGTTGCTGAGGTCAACCCGACTTGCCGCCTACAAGAGCTGGCTCATCGATCTCAGGCGCGAGCGTCCGCACCAGCTCGCCGACGAGCTGGAACAGCTGTTCCTCGATAAGTCGGTCACATCGGCTGCGGCCTTCAACCGGTTGTTTGACGAGACGATGACGGGTCTGCGCTTTCACGTCGGCAAGGAAGAGCTGACGCTTGAGCCGGCCCTGAACAAGCTGCAGGATCCCGACGCATCCGTGCGCAAAGCCTGGGCCATGGCCCTGTCCGAGACGTTCCGTTCGAACATCCGGCTGTTTACCCTCATCACGAACACGCTCGCCAAGGACAAGGAAATCTCCGACCGCTGGCGCAAGTTCAGCGGGATTTCCGATGCGCGCCATCTTGCCAACCGGGTTGAACCCGAAGTGGTGGAGGCGCTCGTTTCGGCGGTGCGCGCAGCTTATCCGCGATTGTCGCATCGCTATTATGCCCTGAAAGCCAAGTGGTTTGGCCAGGACCAGCTGGAGTTCTGGGACCGCAATGCGCCGCTGCCGAAGGTCGAGCAGGACACACACAGCTGGGGCGAAGCGCGCGACATCGTGCTGGATGCCTATGGGCGTTTTGCGCCTGAAATGGCGCAGGTCGCGCGCCGGTTTTTTGACGAGCAGTGGATTGATGCTGGATTGCGGTCAGGCAAGTCGCCCGGCGCGTTCGCCCACCCCACTGTCCCTTCAGCCCACCCCTACGTGCTGATCAACTATCAAGGCCGCCCACGGGATGTGATGACGCTGGCCCATGAACTTGGCCATGGCGTTCATCAGGTGCTGGCAGGGCATAATGGTGCGCTGATGGCACCAACGCCTTTGACGCTCGCGGAAACCGCTTCAGTCTTTGGCGAGATGCTGACCTTCAAGAACCTTCTTGCTGCAGGCGGCGCGCCTGAACGCAGGAAGGCGCTTCTCGCGCAAAAGGTCGAGGACATGATCAACACGGTCGTGCGCCAGATCGCATTCTATACCTTTGAGATGAAGCTCCATACCGAGCGGCGTCAGGGCGAGTTGACCTCAGAGCGGATCAACGAGATCTGGATGGAAGTTCAGGTCGAAAGCCTCGGGCCGGCTATTCGTTTGACGCCAGCTTATGATGTATTCTGGGCCTACATCCCGCACTTCATCCACTCGCCGTTCTATGTCTACGCCTATGCGTTCGGCGATTGCCTCGTGAACTCGCTCTATGCGGTCTATGAAAAGGCCGAGCCCGGCTTTGTCGAGAAGTACTTCGCCATGCTGAAAGCAGGCGGCACCAAGCACCATTCCGAATTGCTCGCGCCTTTCGGTCTTGATGCGCGCGACCCGGCCTTCTGGCAGCTTGGCCTGGGGGTCATCGAGAGTATGATCGCGGAGCTTGAGAAGATGGAGTAGAACGGATGTTGCAACGGCGCAGTGCGCCCATTAAGCGGTCGTTGCAACCATGGAGGCCGAGATGAAGCTCGAACTCAGGAAGATCGGAAACTCGACCGGCCTCA
>JAIYEB010000129.1 GCA_027487195.1 Hyphomicrobiales bacterium
GGACTTGGTGATCTTGACGGCGCGAAACGACATGGAACACTCCTCTGGTGCAGCGCTGATCTATCAGGCCCGAAGCCTTTCGGGCAATGTGTGGAAGGGCCATTGGCGTCCAACGGCTGACGGAGGGTGCAGGCTTGAAACAGCGCCTTTTCACACACCGCAAACGCCCGCGCTGAAGGCAGCGATGCGTTTGTCGTTGTCGTGCGCCGTGACCATGGCGGGCGCATTGAGCCACTGACGGTCAGCGTCGATATCGTCGTCCGTCGATGAAAACTGCACTCAAGGAACCGCATGCACGGCCCCTTGAGACTATCACTGCAGGGTCGGCTAGACCTGACCGATGAAATCCTGCTTGCCGACATCAACGCCATTGTGGCGCAGGATCGCGTAGGCCGCTGTCAGATGGAAATAGAAGTTCGGAAGGACCAGGTGCACGAGGTAGTGCGCACCCTTGAACGTCATTTCCTGGCCGCGCATCTTCAACATCACATCCTTGTCGCCCGCCGCATCAATAGCGGTCCGCGAACAGGAGCGAACGAAGGCAAGCGTGGTGTCGATGCGCGCACGCAGCGCCTCAAACGTGGTTTCCGTGTCGGGATAGGAAGGGACCTCAACGCCGGCAAGCCGCGCAGTGCCGCCCTTGGCAAAATCAGCCGCGATCTGCACCTGACGCGTCAATGGAAACATGTCGGGCGCCAGTCTGGCGGTCAAAAACACCGAAGGATCGATCTTCTTTGCCGCAGCATGCGCTTCGGCCTTGCTGAGAATGGCGGAGAGCGCGACGAGCGAGCGCTCGAAGGTTGGAACGGCGAGGTTCGACAGGGACAGGGTCATGGCAATCCTTGGGTCAGGCCAGAATGGAAATGGCCGGGGCACAAGGTTGCACCCCGGCGAAAACAAAAGGCTCAGGCGCGCTTACGCGTGCGCAGTGACGCCATAGCCTGCGCGCGTAATCGCCGTCTCGAAGACAGCCCGCTCGCTGGCGCTGCCCTGGATCGAGACCATGCCGGTTGGCAGATCAACGACGACAGCCGCGTTGGGGTCAACGCGCTTCACAGCCTTTTCGACTGCCTTCACGCAGCCCATGCAATCCATACCCGTGACGTTCAGTGTCAACATGGCGATGTCTCCCTTCTCAGAGCAGAGCCAGAGATGGGCCTCCGCAAGTGCGGGGTCAAGAGCTTCACGCGCTTGTCATAACAAGCCGCAGCTTTCGTCGCCTTTCACCTCAGGCGCCCAGCGCAACGCCGTCATGGATCTGGAACAGATCGCGCAGCACGGGATTTGGGAACCGCCGCTCGGCAGTTACGGCATAAAACGCCTCCGAGATCCCCGGCAGCTGGGCGACCTCAAGCAAGAGACCGGACTGCAGTTCATCGCGCACGACAATGGGCGGCAACACACCCAGGCCAACGCCTTCGCGCACGAGAAGTCGCATCATGGCCATGTCATCAACCTCGGCTGCCACCTGGGGGCGAAGGTTGAGCCGCTGCATCAGCGCATCGAAATCGAGCCTGACGGAGCTGTGGGACGATGGCAGGACGATGGGGTGGCGCGCGATCAAAGCTTCGATCGTCAGCGGCGCAGTCGCCATACCGGGTTGGCAAACCAGGCTCACGGGCTGTTCGGACAGGCGGTGCGACACGAACGGCGTGAGTGCATCACGCATCGGCGCGTGGTTGGTCAGCACAACGTCGAGCTGGCGCGCTTCAAGACCTTGCAAAAGCTCATTGAGCCCGCCCGAGCGCAGGATCACCTCGACATCGTTTCGCTCCAGGATCGGGCGAATGAAGCTGAGCTGGAAGTTGCGTGACAAGGTCGCGAGCGCGCCGACGCGAAAGGCGAGCCTGACGCGGCCTTGATCTTTCAGCGTGTCAATCAGTTCATCGCCGGCAGCGAACACCACATCGGCATGGTCAAGCGCAATGCGCCCCGCCTCTGTCAGGTGCAATTGTCGCCCGCGCCGCTCGAACAGGGCATGCCCAAGCTGCTCCTCAAGTTTTCTCAGCTGAACCGACAGCGCGGATTGCGACAGGTTCAACCGCTCCGCCGTGCGGGTCAGGTTGCCATCGTGCGCGACGGCCCAGAAATATCTGAGGTGATTGTAATTGAGGCGTGCCATTCGTTCTATAATAGCGAACGAAACTGCGCGAGCAATGTATTTTTATCGTCGCCCGGGAATCGTTAGCTCCAGAGGCAATCCACGCATCGCCTCGGAGATTATCGTGCTCACTGCCTTTGTCCTGTTGCTCGCCCCGCTCGCCCTGATGGTTGCCGCCTATATCAGCTTTCAAGGGCCGGGTTTTCGACCGCGCGCCACTTTGCAGACTGTTCAGATTGCAGCCCTGGCCAGCATGGCAGCTTCGGTCCTTGCCGGAGCCGTCCTGATCCTCTCGGGGCCTGCAACAAGCTTCACCATCGGACTGTTTGGTCTCGGCCTGTCCTTCAGGCTTGATGCGCTGAGCGCGATCATGCAGGCGCTCGTCGCCTTCGTTGGCTGGGTCGTGCTGCGCTATGCGGCGACGTACCTTGATGGCGAGCAACGCCAGGGTCCATTCATGGGCTGGATGTGTGTGACGCTTAGCGCGGTTCTGCTGCTGGTGGCGGCTGGCAATCTGGTTCTGCTTGTGCTGGCCTGGATTGCGACAAGCCTTGGCATCCATCAGCTGCTGCTGTTTTACGCCGAACGCCCGCAAGCCCAGCGTGCTGCGCGCAAGAAGGCCGTGA
>JAIYEB010000103.1 GCA_027487195.1 Hyphomicrobiales bacterium
GAGATTTTCGGACGACGGGCCCGAACACGCGAGGGATCGCTGCAGGTTGAACTGGCACATCTCAACTATCAAAAGAGCCGTCTCGTGCGCTCGTGGACCCACCTTGAGCGCCAGCGCGGCGGCTTCGGGTTTCTTGGCGGCCCCGGCGAAAGCCAGCTTGAAATCGATCGACGCTTGATTTCCGAGCGCATCGCCAGGATCGAGCGTGATCTGTCGGATGTGAAGCGGACTCGCAAACTGCACCGCGATGCGCGCGAGCGCGTGCCATATCCAGTCGTTGCTCTTGTCGGCTACACAAACGCCGGCAAGTCGACGCTGTTCAACCGTCTGACCCAAGCCGAAGTGCTGGCAAAGGACATGTTGTTTGCAACCCTCGACCCAACCCTCAGGGTCGTGACGCTGCCGCATGGCGCGCATGCGATTCTGTCGGATACGGTTGGGTTCATTTCTGACCTGCCCACGCATCTCGTCGCGGCTTTTCGCGCAACCCTTGAAGAAGTCATTGCCGCTGATGTGATCCTGCATGTGCGCGACGTCGCGCATGTCGACACCCAGGCTCAGGCGTCAGATGTGCGCGCGGTGCTGAAGGATCTGGGTGTTGCGATTGATGATCATGCCCGCTTCATCGAGGTCTGGAACAAGTCGGATCTTTTGGATGATGTCACGCGGCAAGCTGCAGAAACGCTGTCCACACGGCCAGGGGAAGAGCGCGCGGTCCTTGTCTCGGCATTGACGGGTGAGGGGGTTCAGCCCCTCCTAAACCGGATTGAAGCGCGCCTTGGCCGTGGACGGCCGCGCGTCACGCTGAAACTGAAAGCCGGGGATGGCAAGGGGCTTGCCTGGCTTCATGACAACACCGAAGTGCTTGAACGCCGGTTCGATGAGGACGGCGCGGCACTTGTGACGGTGCGCGTCGAGGAGCCGAGAGTTGATGATCTCGCGCGCCGATTTTCGTTGCTCAACGTCAACGCAGGGTAGGGCGTTTTTCCAGGAATAGTCGCCTCCCTGGGCCCGGTCCGTCACCCGCCGCTCTTGACGTCAGAGCCCGTCACAGGCGATCAGCAGCCCATGAGCGATCCATTCTACATCACCACGGCCATCTCCTATCCCAACGGTCCCCCGCACATCGGGCATGCCTATGAGCTGATCGGGACGGATGCGATTGCGCGATTCATGCGCCTTGACGGCCGTGACGTGTTCTTTTTGACCGGCACGGATGAGCACGGCCAGAAAATGGTCCAGACCGCAGCGCGCTCCGGGATCAGCCCGCGAGACCTCGCAGATGCGAACGCAGCCGTCTTTCAGGCAATGGCAACCGCGCTTGATGCGTCGAATGATGATTTCATTCGAACCACTGAACCGCGCCATTATGCGGCCTCGCAGGCGATCTGGCAGCGCATGGCTGAAGCTGGCCACCTCTATCTCGATCGCTATTCCGGCTGGTATTCGGTCCGTGATGAGGCGTTCTATGCTGAAGAGGAAACGAGCGTACGCGAAGATGGCGTGCGCGTTGGCCCTCAGGGCACGCCGGTTGAGTGGCAGGAAGAAGAGAGCTGGTTCTTTCGCCTGTCAGCCTTCCAGGACAAGCTGCTCGCCTACTATGCCGAGCATCCGCGCTTTATTCTGCCAGACAGTCGCCGCAACGAAATCATCTCCTTTGTCAAAGGCGGCCTTCAGGACCTGTCGATTTCCAGAACGGCGTTTGACTGGGGCGTTCCGGTTCCCGGCAGCCCTGGGCATGTCATGTATGTCTGGGTCGATGCGCTGACGAACTATGTCACTGCAACAGGCGTTCTCAATGGTGACGGGAAGGGGCCTCGCTCCAAGTTCTGGCCGGCGAATGTGCATATCATCGGCAAGGACATCGTGCGATTTCACGCGGTTTACTGGCCGGCGTTCTTGATGGCCGCTGGGTTGCCGGTTCCCAAAACCGTGTTTGGCCATGGCTTTTTGACCGTTCGCGGCGAGAAAATGTCGAAGAGCGAGGGCAACATTGTCGATCCCTTCGGTCTTGCAAAAACCTACGGAACCGATGCCGTCCGGTTTTTCTTCCTGCGCGAGATCGCGTGGGGTGGCGATGGCTCATATAGCCCGGAAGCGATTGTCACACGCACCAATGCGGACCTCGCGAATGATCTCGGCAATCTTGCCCAGCGATCCTTGTCGATGATCGCCAAGAACCTTGGCGGCGTGCTGCCGGCACCAGGAGCATTTTCGCCTGCCGACAGCGCCATGCTTGACATGGCCGCTGCGCTTTTGCCGAAAGCGCGCGCCGCCATGGCCGACTTCGCGCTTCACACCATGCTTGCCGATATCTGGGCAGTTGTCGCCGAAGCCAACCGCTACTTCGCTGGCGCCGAACCCTGGGCCTTGCGCAAGAGCGATCCGGAGCGTTTTGGAACTGTGCTCTGGACAACCGCCGAAGTCATCCGGCGGGTCGCAATTCTTGCACAACCCGTCATCACCGTTGGTGCGCCAAAGCTTCTCGATCTTCTGGCTGTGCCGGCAGATCAGCGGCGCTTTGCGGATCTGGAGACGGTTTTGACCGGCGGAACGCAGCTTCCGACCCCGGTTGGCGTGTTTCCCCGGATCATGCCTCCGGAGGAGGCTTCGTGAGCCTGATCGACAGCCATTGCCATCTCGACTTTCCAGAGTTCGCGGACGACCTTTCAGGGGTCGTTTCGCGGGCCCGGGCGGCAGGGGTCGAGAAGCTGATCACGATCAATACCCGCGTCCAGAAGTTTCCGGCACTGCTCGCTCTCTCCGAGCGCTTTGACAATGTGTTTTGTTCGGTTGGAACCCATCCGCACAATTCAGGCGATCCCGACGAGGATGGGATCACGGCAGACACTCTCGTAGAGTTGTCGCGCCATTCCAAGGTCGTAGCCATTGGCGAGGCCGGGCTCGACTATTTCTACGACAAGAGCCCACGGCAAGCGCAGGCTAGGGGGCTTCGAACCCATATTGAAGCCGCCCGTCTCACGGGCCTGCCCATCGTCATCCATGCGCGCGACGCGGATGACGACATGGCCGAC
>JAIYEB010000041.1 GCA_027487195.1 Hyphomicrobiales bacterium
CCCGGCAAGCCAATGAGGAAGACAAGCGCAGGCGCCTCGCTACCGGCGAACTTGGGCTCGATATGTACAAGATGCGCGAAGGGCTGGCCAAAGCAGGCCTGATCTATCGCGACTTCAATGAGACGTGAAATCCTTGAAAGTGCCGCTGGAAGACCGGCGCACAAAAGCAAGTCGTGGATGAGAAGACATGCAACGCAGGACATTTCCCGGGGATATCGCCGCGATGATCGGGCTGTTCATGGCGCTAAACGGCCTACCATCAGCAGGTCGCGGCTTTGCATCGATCAAAGAGGATAGCCGGCTGGCGGAAGACGAACCGTGGACATGGTTCGCTTCGAGGGTCGACGTGGCAAACGAGGCCTGGGTCTGATGAGCGCTCATTCACTTCAACCATCGCGCAGGCCGCGAACAAAACTGCCGCTTGGGGCATGCGATGCCCATTGCCACGTTTTTGGCCCTGCGGCCGTGTTCCCTTACGCGCCAGACCGGCGCTACACGCCGGAGGATGCGCCAAAGGAGGCGTTGATCGCGCTTCATGACCGGCTTGGGATCACCCGCGCCGTGATCGTACAGGCGAGCTGCCATGGAACCGACAATGACGCGATGCTCGATTGCATTGCGTCTGACCCGGCCCGCTTTCGCGGCGTGGCCATTGTCGATGATGAGTTTGATGAGGCAAAGCTTCGTAAGCTTCATGCTGGCGGTGTGCGTGGCGTGCGCTTCAACTTCGTGAAGCATCTCGGCGGCGCACCGGATATGGCCGTGTTTGAGCGCGTGATTGCCCGGATCAAGCCGTTCGGCTGGCATGTCGTGCTGCATGTCGATGCGCCGGATATCCTGGCCTTGTCGCCCATGATCGCCGCACTGCCGGTGACGGCAGTCATCGACCATATGGGCCGCTGCCCCGCGGAGAATGGGGTCGGGCAGGCCGCATTCCAATCGCTGCTTGGGCTTGCACGCTTGCCGCATGTCTGGGTCAAGGTGTCTGGCGCGGAGCGGATCGCGGTGCCGCCGTTCACAGCCGCCATTCCGTTTGCGCGGGCTCTCATGGCAGCCGCACCGGACCGCGTTCTCTGGGGGACTGATTTCCCTCACCCCAACCTGAAACATCCAGTCGATGAAGCCGACCTGGTCGACATGTTGCCGGAGTATGGCGATGCCGAGGGGCTTTTGAAGTTGCTGATCGACAACCCAACCCGCCTTTATGGATTTTGAGGAGATAAGCCATGCTCATCAATCGCCGCACCGTACTTGCAGGCGCAGCCGGGCTTCTCGCAAGTCCTGTTGTTGGGCAGGCCAGATTTCCCGATAGACCCATCCGGATCAGTGTGCCGTTTGGCCCCGGCGGCCTGGCGGATGTGACCATCCGCATTGTCGGCCAAAAGATGTCGGAGTTGCTGGGCCAGCAGATCATTGTGATGAACCAGCCCGGCGCTGGCGGGGTTGCGGCAGCACAAGCGGTCCTGTCAGCGCCCGCTGACGGAACGACGCTCGCCCTGTTCACCAACGGCACGGCAATCAGCGTGCCCCTTGTCAGGCAGTTGAGCTTCAATCCTGTATCGGAGTTCGTGCCGATCTCCTCGCTCGGCTTTTTCGATTTCCTGTTCTTGACGAGCGCCGAACACACCTACCGCACGCTTCAGGATTTCCTTCAGGCCGCCCGCGCGCGCCCTGATGCGCTGAATGTCGGCACCATTAATCCTGGTTCGACCCAAAATCTGTCCGCGCACCTGTTCAAATCCATGGCGAACATCGAGTTCACCATCGTACCGTTCCGCACGACGCCGGATGCCATGACAGGTCTGCTGCGTCGTGACGTCGACCTGGTCATCGATGGGTTTGTCGCGGCGCGCTCCATGTTGACAGATGGGCGGGTGCGCGCGCTCGCAACCTCCGGCGCGAGCCGCTTTGCCGGTTTGCCGGACGTCCCCACGGTTGCCGAGAGCGGCGTCGCTGGATTTGATGTCACCTCGTGGAATGCGTTGTTCGCGCGCGCGGGAACGCCGCCCGAAGCCATCGCGATCCTCAACCGGACTGTTGGCGAAGCCGTGCGCGATCCCTCTGTCCGCCAGCGCTTGCTGGATCTTGGCATTGAAGGTCGGGCAAGCTCGCCGGATGAAATTGGCCGCCGGCTTGTGCTGGATATTGCGCGCTGGGGCGATGTGATCACCCGCGCCAATATTGAGAGACAGTGAGTGGCGAAATGGCTCGAGGCTCCATCCTGGCTCTTGCCCATCTGGGCCATGTCGAACTCTTGACCAACAAGCCGGAAGCAAGCGGTGATTTCTTCGTCAAGACGAGATCAATGCCGCCAGCCTTGGCCGCGCCAACATCGGGTGCTGCCGCTTACGAAATCCGCAGAAGTCTATCTGGCAGCGCTTGAGCGGGCGTCCTTCGGCCTCTTGTTTCCGAGAGGCGTGGGCCGCCCAAGCACTGGACCAGCCGACGGGGCGCGCTACATGATAAGTGCGTCCGACGATCAAGAGACGAACAAAAATCAAGAGACGAACCAGAGGAGTAGAAATGCCGATCAAGCTTAATCGCCGCCGCTTTGGCCAGGTCATGGCGCTGTCAGCCGCGGGCCTTGCCGCGCCGGG
>JAIYEB010000261.1 GCA_027487195.1 Hyphomicrobiales bacterium
ATCAACCCAATGCCGATCAGGAATGTCGGTAGCGATACGCCAATCAGCGAGACCGACATGAAGAGGTTTGCAATGAGCCCGTGTCGTTTGATGGCGGCATAGACGCCGAGCGCAAGCCCTACAACCAGCGCGAAAAACGCGGAAAGAATTGCGAGTTCAAGGGTGGCCGGAAGCCGCTCTGCCAGAAGCAGGGCTACGGGGCGGCCCTGGCGATAACTGACACCGAATTCGCCCTGAAGGGCGTTGCCGGCAAACCGCAAAAACTGAATGGCGACGGAATCATTCAGGCCGAGTTCCTGGGCAAGCGCTTCACGGTCCGCGATCGTCGATTCCTGGCCCATCAGGTTGGAAACCGGGTCGCCGACGAAGCGAAACATCGAGAAGCCGATGAAAGCCACGCACAGCATGACCATAAAGGCCTGCAGGACACTCTTGATGACGTAACCGAACATGCCAGGCCTTGCTCAAAAGACGAAAAGGGGGCGACAGGTTTGCCGCCCCCAGATCAGTAGTGCAGAGCTCATGAGCCCTGGAAGCGGAAGAACTTGAACACGGCGTTCGCATCCGGATGCACCGGCACGTCGATGCCGCCGCGCATGGCGTGGCTGATCGACTGCACATGCAGTGGAACGTAGATCGTTTCATCCTTCAGAATGCGCCAGAGATCGGCGATCTCACGGTTACGGGCTTCGATATCCGGGGTCGAGGCGAGCGCAATGATGCGACGGTCGAGGTCCGGGTTCGAGAAGCGCGTGCCGTTCCATGTCCCGGCAGTCTGACCGCGGGTATGGTACATGAAGTTGAAGTTGTACTCGGAGTCATAGGTCGGGATGCCCCAGCCAAGCAGGTAGAAATCAAGCTCTTCGCGCTGGATTTCCGGGAAATGCTGGGCGGCAGGACGGGCTACGAGGTTGGCGCGGATGCCGATCTGGCCGAGCATGCCGACGGCAGCCTGGCAGATGGCTTCATCCGAGACGTAACGGTCGTTCGTGCAGTGGAACGACACCGAGAAGCGCGTATTGCCCTCAGCCGGACGCCGCGGGAAGCCCGCCGCATCAAGCATCTGATTGGCGCGCGCCACATCGAACGGAGGCAACGCTGCGAGAGCTGCGGTGTGTCCATTGATGAACTGCGTGCCCATGTAGCCGATCGGCACACCCTGGCCGCGCATGACGACGCGGGTGATGGCCTCACGGTTCATGGCAATGTTCACGGCCTGGCGCACTTCCTTGACAGCGAAGGGGTTGCGGTCGCGCAGGTCAGACGAGCGCAGGGGAGCTGCGCCGACATTGAAGGACAGGAAGATCACGCGGTTTTCAGGCGCGGTGTTGACCCGGATGCCTTGTGTCTGCTGGAGGCGCGCAATGTCCTGAACGGGGACGTCATGCACCACATCGACTTCGCCCGAGAGGAGCGCTGCAATGCGGGTAGCATTCTCGCGGATCGGGAGCACGATGATTTCAGAGACATCAAGCGGGAAGGTCGTGCGACCCCAATAGGCTTCGTTCCGGCGAACGACCGTGCGCACATCAGGCTCACGCGAGATCAGCGTATAAGCGCCCGTGCCATTGGCATTGCGTGTGGCAAAGTTTTCCTGACGCTCGCGGATATTCTGCGGAGCGGCGGCATTGTTCGATTCAGCCCAGGCCCGGTTCATCATGAAGATGTTCGTCAGGTTCTGGAACAGAAGCGGATTGGGTGCGCGGGTTTCAATGTGCACGGTCAGATCGTCGACGCGGCGCACATCCGTGATCGAGGTCAGAAGACCACGGTAATCCGATGTGGGCGCACGGGCGCGCGTCATCGAGAACACAACGTCGTCAGCCGTAAACGCTGCGCCATTGTGGAAGCGCACGTTCGGACGAAGCTTTACTTCCCACACATTTGGCGTTGCGGGCAGGATGCGGAATTCGGTGGCAAGCGTCGGGATCAACGCGCCGTCGTAGCCACGGATCACGAGTGGCTCATAGATCTGGTGCAGCAGCGAGGATGTGGGGCCAATGTTGGCCGCATGCGGATCAAGGGTTTGAGCATCGATCGATCGGGCCCAGCGCACAGTGCGCGCATCGGCCGCGATTGTGCTGAACGCCGTGGCGGCGAGCAGCGTCAACGCGAATAGTTTTTTCAGGGACATACGTGTGGCTCCTTGGCGCCCGGTCATGTCACGCTCCGGGTATCTTCGAATGTTATAGAGCCGACGGAGCAAATGTCACGGCTCTGTTACGCCCAGCGAGCAGGCAATTCAGCTGGGTTCTGGCCATGCTGTTGCGCTGTGGGGATGCAGTTTCCGGCAAGCTTGCGCGCGAATGAGGCGCAAACGGTCATCAGGGTTGCAGACTGGTGCCTATGCTGCTGGCACTTCAGGCTTTGTTGGTCCGGTGTCATCCACGGTCAGTTGCCCCAGCTGCGGAACGCTTCCTGGAAGACCTGTTCGCCGGTCGGGCCCTTTTCGATCGTCAGGACTGCGAGGCGGCCGTTACGGTAGACCACGGGAATATCCATCCAGGGCC
>JAIYEB010000034.1 GCA_027487195.1 Hyphomicrobiales bacterium
ACGGCGCACGCGGAAGTTGTTGCGATCCGCAGGGCCTGCGCTGCCCTTGGCACGTTCAAGCTTGAAGGCGCGACGATCTACTCGTCATGCGAACCCTGCCCAATGTGTCTTTCGGCAATCTACTGGGCGCGCCTGTCGCGGCTTGTCTTTGCGAATGATCGCGATGAAGCCGCGGCCATCGGGTTTGATGACCGGTTTTTGTATGGGGAAGTCGCGACAGCAATCTCCGAGCGTGCGATCCCGACCCTGAAGATTGAAAGCCAGGCCGCGCGCGCGGCTTTCGCCGAATGGGAGCGCAAAACCGACAGGATCGCGTATTGATCGTCGGTGAAAGCGCCCCGTTGCTTCAGAAATTCAGCTCTTCAAGCCGCCACGCGGATTTCGCTGGCACTCTCGAAGACGGCCCTGACATGACGCAGAAAGGGTCCGCGTTGAAAATCAAGCGGCACCGTGATCGACAAGGTCCGCGCGAGCCACAGGTTGAACGCCTCGTGGAGCTTCACGATCTCGCTGTCTTCAAGCGATGAGGTCTTGTTCAGTGCAACGAAACGCAGGGCATCACTGCCATCGAACGTAGCGTTGAGCGCAGCCGGTGCCTGGCGTGAGATCAGTTTGACATAGGCCGGCAGGAGATCGCCCGACCACAGCAGGCGATCACTGATTGCGCCGTTGCGATCCAGACCAAGACCACGGCGGAGCGCGGTCAACGGCGCGTCAATCAAGGTGACAGTGAGGTCGCGTACATCCTGGTTCGGCATCATCTCATTCATCCCCGTCTCAGCCCCGGGCTCTTCCCGGTGTGCTGGCAGACCATGGGACGCGAGCCGGTAAACAGAGGTAAATGCCGGGAGTCTCGCTTGAAATGCACTCAATTCGGCGTCGCTCGAATAGATCAAATGCAATCTATTGTTCGATGACCTCGCCCTTCAGACGTGTTCCGCGAAGTTCGCCCGCAGCCTCTAGAATGGGAACCGCAACGCTCGTCAGATGCGAAACGATCCGCTTCAGATCTCGCAGGATATCAAGGTGCAGCGTGCTTGTGTCGACGGTTGCTGCACCACCTTCACGAAGGCGCTGAAGATGCGCGCGCGCAGCATTGGCTTCCGCTGTTCTGAACTGGTCTTTGCGCGCAACCAACTGGCGGGCCATGTCGAGATCGCGTGTCTGGAAGACCGTCATGGCCAGGCGCATGTGGGCGAGAACCTGCTCATGCAGCGATACAATCTCTGCCCAGCCCGTATCGGAAAATGTGTGGCCACCCCGGGCCTTCTTGGCCGCGAGCGCAAGCAGCCCCTTGTCGATGATATCGCCGACATGTTCGAGATTGGTGGTGAACATGATCAGGTCAATGCAGCGGCGCGCGTCCTCTTCCTGCAGCGAGCCACGTGACAGCCGGGTCAGATAGAGCTTGATCTGTTCTTCCTGCCGGTCGACCTCGTCATCAAGCGCCCTGATCTTGTCCCGGCGCTTGTCGTTGCCATCGGACAACGCCGACAGGCTTTCGCGCAACATGACCTCGACACCGTCTGCAAGGCGCAAGACCTCCCGCGAGGCGTTCGCCAGGGCGATGGGCGGCTGATTCAAAAGCGCTGGGTCAAGATGGAGCGGGCGTTGCACTGCGTCGGCTTCGGTGTCGGTCGGCACGAGGCGGACGGCGGTCGCTGCGATCAGGCCAAGGAATGGAAGCGCAAGGGCTGCTTGAACCAGATTGAAAGCCGTATGGAGCAGAGCAAGGGTGCGTGCAGGATCGCGGGCGATCCCTGAGATCATCGGCAGAACCAGCGAAATCACGGCAAGAGCCAAGGCTGCCATGACAACGCGGATGGCAAGGTTTGCAAGCATGATGCGCCGAGCGTCTGCGCCAAGCTTCCAGGAAAGCCCCAGTGGAATGAGCCCGGCACCCACATTGGCAGCAATGATCAGGATGGCAGCAAGCGGCAGCTGAATTACCTGTGCGGACGCCAGAGAGAGAATGAACAGGACGGTCGCAACCGTTGAATGCAGCGCCCAACACAGGAGCGCGCCGATTATGAGCGCAAGGATAAGATCACCCTCAAGCCTGGACAGCATGGCGGCCATCAACCAGCTTTCACGCAGCGGCTCGGAAGCATGAACGATCATGCCGAGCGCGGTCACCATCAGAGCAATTCCAATGATAACGCGACCGATATGGACCGGCAGCGGCGCAGATGTGGCCATGAACAGCACAACGCCGATCAGCAGCAGCAGCGGCACCATTTGCGACAGGTCAAAGGCGAGGAGCTGCACGATCAGGGTCGAGCCAATATCGGCCCCGAGCATGAATGCGATCCCGGCTGCAACACCGACCATGCCGCGACGGGCAAAGCCTGCAACGAGAACGCCCGCAGCGGTGGACGATTGCAGCGCCGTTGCAACGCCAAGTCCGGTTGCAAAACTCGACAGCGGCGTGGCGGTTGCCGACCCAATCAGCTTGCGCAGCCGCTCGCCGATCGCGCGCTCGATACCTGTTCGAACAAGGCGTGTCGCCCAGAGAAGGAGGGCGACGCCCCCGAGGAGATGAATCAATAAGACGCTGCCGGACATACGACAATCAACACACGAATTTGGTTATCCGGCAATGTAAAACGGCGCTGTTCTAAATCAGATTTTAGGTGCGCTTGAGCCAATTTTGGCAAGATCATGGCTGACCTGAACTGCAGCATTTCCTGGGCTTGAGGGGCGCAGGGAGCGAACCGTCAGGCGCGGCAATTGTGTCAAAGCCATTGGTGCGCGCCACAACGCCACGCACGATCCGCGCGAGGCACTTCTGTAGAGGATCTGTTCATACAGGCGATATCTGCGCGGCAAAACATGCCGGACCCGGCAATCTTGGTCATCAATACGCGCTGGACGGCGAAGTTATGAAAGCATCTAAGTATCTGAAATCGAATTATAAAAGGACTTGGCACGACGGATGCAGTGCTCGACCCGCCGCAAATGTCTGCGGCATTCGAGGAGTTGCCCCGTGTCGCGTCTGTTGTCGTTGTCCCGTGCCTTTGTCGAACTCGTCCATGAAGAAGCCGGCATCTCGCTGGAAGACTTTGCAAACGATCTGATGGCGCTTGCAAGCCTTGGCCTGTTCGGGGCGTCGATCGTCGTGGCGCTTCACGTCATTGCATAGGCTAGGCCTCGC
The DNA here is from genome assembly GCA_027487195.1 of Hyphomicrobiales bacterium. Classification (GTDB taxonomy): domain Bacteria; phylum Pseudomonadota; class Alphaproteobacteria; order Rhizobiales; family UBA4765; genus JAIYEB01. Next base: position 3,155 of record JAIYEB010000034.1, read on the forward strand.
GGGCCTCGCGAAAACGCCCGGCAAAGCCGGGCGCATGCAGTGTTCGCCACTCCCTTTCGGGCTTCAGGCCTGGGGCAGATTCAGGCGAATATGCAGTTCGCGCAGCTGCTTTGGTGTGGCCTCGGACGGCGCCCCCATCAAGAGATCCTCGCCCTTCTGGTTCATCGGGAACAGGACGACCTCGCGGATGTTTGGCTCATCGCACAGCAGCATGACAATTCGGTCGACGCCAGGCGCAATGCCGCCATGGGGCGGGGCGCCGTAGTGGAATGCGCGATACATGCCGCCGAACTTGGCGAGCAGCACGTCCTCGCTGTAGCCTGCGATCTCGAAGGCCTTCTTCATGATCTCCGGCTTGTGATTTCGGATCGCGCCTGAGGACAATTCAACGCCATTGCAGACAACGTCATACTGGAAGGCGGTAAGCCCGAGGATGGTGTCCTGATCACCCGCCTCCAGTTTCATGAAGGCATCATGATCCATGTTCGGCATGGAGAACGGGTTGTGGGAGAAGTCGATTTTCTTCTCGTCCTCATTCCATTCATACATCGGGAAATCGATGATCCAGCACAGCGCGTACTGGTCGGTGTCGACAAGGTTCAGGTCGGTTCCAACCTTCGTGCGCGCAAGTCCGGCGAACTTGTAGAACTTCTCCGGCCTGCCAGCGACAAAGAACACCGCATCGCCCACGCCAAGGCCAAGCCGCTCGGCAATCATGGCTGTGCGTTCCTCGCCAATGTTCTTGGCAACAGGTCCAGCGGCTTCAATCTTGCCGCCTTCTTCGCGCCAGAAGATGTAGCCAAGGCCTGGCTGGCCTTCCGTCTGCGCCCATGAGTTCATGCGATCACAGAAGGTGCGCGAGCCGCCGCCCTTTGCCGGGATTGCCCAGATCTCGACTTTCGGGTCGTTGGCGATCATGCCGGCAAAGACCTTGAAGCCTGAACCTGCAAACGCGTCGGTGACCGCCATCATCTCAATCGGATTTCTGAGATCCGGCTTGTCCGAGCCATACTTGCGAATGGAGTCGGCATAGCGAATGCGCGGAAACACCTTGGTGACGCGCCGCCCTTTGGAGAACTCATCGAAAACACCGCGCAGAACCGGTTCAACCGCGTTGAACACGTCTTCCTGGGTGACAAAGCTCATTTCAATGTCGAGCTGGTAGAATTCGCCGGGCGAGCGGTCGGCTCGGGCATCTTCATCACGGAAACAGGCGGCGATCTGGAAGTAGCGATCAAAGCCCGACATCATGATCAGCTGCTTGAACTGCTGCGGTGCCTGCGGCAACGCATAGAACTTGCCGGGATGGATGCGCGAGGGCACCAGAAAGTCGCGTGCACCCTCAGGTGAGGACGCGGTCAGGATCGGCGTCTGGAACTCGAAGAAGCCGCCTTCCTTCATCCGGCGGCGAAGGCTGTCGATGACAGCGCCACGGGTCATGATGTTCTGGTGCAGCTTTTGACGGCGCAAATCGAGAAAGCGGTAACGAAGGCGAATATCTTCGGGATACTCGATGTCACCGAACACAGGCAGCGGCAGGTCCTCGGCGCGCGACAACACCTCGATGCCGGTTGCAAACACTTCAACCGCACCGGTTGGAAGTTCGCTGTTCTCGGTTCCCGCCGGGCGAACGCGGACCGCTCCATCAACACGGATCACCCATTCCGAGCGAAGCGACTGGGCTGACAGATAGGCAGCGGAATCCGGGTCCGCGACAACCTGCGTGAGGCCATAGTGATCGCGAAGATCAATGAACAGCAGGCCACCGTGATCGCGCACCCGGTGCACCCAGCCAGACAGGCGTGTTGTTGAACCGATGTCGCTTGCGCGGAGCGCGCCGCAGGTGTGTGTGCGATAGGCGTGCATGTCAGGGCCTCAAATAGATCCAAAGCGGGAAAGCGCGCGGACGTGGCCATGGGGCAGGGGGGATGTCAAGGCAAAGCGATCCCCGGGGCCTTCCACAGGAACCCATGCGACAAACCCTTCCCAAGCCGGATTGTCGCGCCTATACGGGCGGTTGTTACGGTTTTTGGCGTCCGGTTCGAGATGATGAAATTTCTGGTCCTCAACGGGCCGAACCTGAATATGCTGGGCCTGCGCGAGCCTTCGATCTATGGCCACGCAACCTATGCAGACCTTGAAGCGCGTTGCCATGCCGCAGCGGGCCTTCTTGGCGTGTCGGTTGAGGTGCGTCAGTCGAATCATGAGGGTGTGCTGATCGACTGGATCCAGGCCGCGCGTGGCACGGTGTCAGGGATTGTTCTCAACCCCGGCGCCTATACCCACACGTCGATCGCCATTCGCGACGCTATTTCGGCCTCAGAGGTTCCGACCATCGAACTGCACCTCTCGAACGTGTTTGCACGTGAGCCTTTCCGCCATCATTCCACCATTTCACCAGTCGCTTTGGGTGTGATGTGCGGATTTGGCATTGATGGCTATCAATGGGCGCTGACTGCCCTACATGCCAAGATTGTACATGCCTAGACGAAGACAGCGGCGAAAGCCGGACTGGACAGGATGCACCACCAATGAAGATCAAGACTCAGATTGACGCCGACATCATCCGCTCCTTGTCGCAGATCCTGAAGGAAACCGACCTCACAGAAATCGAGATCGAGCAGGAGGGCCTGCGTGTCCGCGTGGCCCGCAACGTCCATGTCGCTGCCCATGTCGCGATGCCAATGCAGGCCGCACCAGCCCCCAGCGCTCCGGCAGCGGCTGCGCCAGCGCCCGTGGTGTCAGGGCCCAATCCGAACGCGGTCACATCGCCCATGGTCGGCACGGCCTATCTGAGGCCCGCGCCCGACAAGCCGCAGCTGGTTGAGATCGGCCAGCAGGTTCGCCAGGGCCAGACCATCATGATCATCGAGGCCATGAAGACATTCAACGAAATCCCGGCGACCAAAGCCGGAATCGTAAAGGCGTTCCTTGTTGAAAATGGTCAGCCCGTCGAGTTCGGCGCGCCGCTGATCATCATTGAGTAGCGCGATGTTCGACAAGGTATTGATCGCAAACCGGGGTGAGATCGCACTGCGCGTTCTCAGGGCCTGCAAGGAACTCGACATCAAGACCGTCGCTGTTCACTCGACAGCGGACAAGGACGCAATGCACGTCAAGCTTGCGGACGAAAGCGTCTGCATTGGACCGCCACCAGCGCGTGACAGCTACCTCAACATTCCGGCGATTGTCGCTGCCTGTGAGATTACCGGCGCAACGGCTGTCCATCCTGGCTACGGGTTTTTGTCGGAAAATCAGCGGTTTGCTGAAATCCTTGAAGCTCACGGCATCACCTTCATCGGTCCCTCGCCCGAGCATATCCGCATCATGGGCGACAAGATCGAAGCCAAGCGGACGGCCAAGCGACTCGGGATCCCGGTGGTTCCAGGCTCCGAAGGCGCCATCGATGATGACGAGACTGCCAAGCGCGTTGCAGCGGAAGTTGGCTTTCCCGTCCTGATCAAGGCGGCGGCGGGTGGTGGTGGCCGCGGCATGAAGGTCGCGCGCACGCCGGATGAACTTGGCAACGCGCTTTCGACAGCACGGGCCGAAGCACGCGCTGCCTTTGGCAATGATGCGGTCTACATCGAGCGCTATCTCGCGGCACCGCGCCATATCGAGATTCAGGTGCTGGGCGATGGTCGCGGCGGCGCGATCCACCTGGGTGAGCGCGACTGCTCACTCCAGCGTCGTCACCAGAAGGTATGGGAAGAAGCCGGCTCGCCCGTCATTACACCGCAGGAGCGTGACCGCATCGGTGGCGTGGTTGCGGATGCGATGCGCGAGATCAAGTATGCCGGCGCCGGCACGGTTGAGTTCCTGTATGAGAATGGCGAGTTCTTCTTCATTGAAATGAACACGCGCCTGCAGGTCGAGCATCCGGTGACAGAAATGATCACCGGCATTGATCTTGTGAATGAACAGATCAAGGTCGCCGCAGGCGATGGCCTCAGCCTGACCCAAAGTCAGGTCACATGGTCGGGCCATGCCATCGAATGTCGCGTGAACGCCGAAAACCCTTCAACCTTTCGGCCATCTCCGGGCAAGATCTCCTATTTCCATCCGCCCGGTGGCCTTGGTGTGCGCGTCGATAGTGCGATCTATCAGGGCTATTCGATCCCGCCCTACTATGACAGCCTTGGCGCCAAGCTGATCGTGCATGGCAAGACCCGCGCCGAGTGCCTCAACCGGTTGCGTCGCTCGCTCGATGAGTTCGTGGTGGACGGCATCGAGACAACGCTTCCGTTGTTCCGTGCATTGGTGCGCAACAAGGACATTCTCGCCGGCGACTATACGATTCACTGGCTCGAACAGCACCTGAACAAAGGCGGCCTTGAAGGGATCTAGTGGGACGTGGCGCGCGATGTCGAGATCACGCCCGAACTGCTGCTCCAGGCCTATGCGGTCGGAATGTTTCCAATGGCCGTGGATGCGGATGACCCGCATCTCCATTGGATCGAGCCAAGCCAGCGCTGCATCATCCCTCTCGACGGGCTGAAGATATCGCGAAGCCTTGCAAAGACCGTGCGGCAGGGCCGATTCGACGTGCGCGTGAACACAGCTTTCGAACAGGTCCTGGACGCGTGTGCAGCGTCAGCCCCGGGGCGCGAGAAAACCTGGATCAACGCGACAATCCGGCAGCTCTACACAGCCCTCCATCGGCGTGGTCAGGTGCATTCCGTCGAATGCTGGAGGGATGATACGCTTGTTGGCGGGCTTTACGGCGTCTCCATTGGCGCGGCGTTTTTCGGCGAGAGCATGTTTCACCGGGCAACCGACGCTTCAAAGGTCGCTCTTGTCCACCTTGTCGAGCGCCTGAATGCCGGCGGCTATGTCTTGCTCGATGCACAGTTTCGCACGGACCATCTCGTGAGCCTTGGCGCAATTGAGGTTCCAAAGTCGCGCTACAAGGCTATGCTTGCTGACGCCGTTCGCCGGAACGCTGATTTCGGCAACTGAGCGCAGCGCTGCGTCGAGCAAGGACGTTGGGCCCTGGCGCGAAGCATGCTCCGATGCGCACAGGCGCATCTGCACATCACCTCAACGTTCGCTCACTCTCCTATTCGGCCAGCTGCATTTGCGCTGAAGCCTTCTGGCGGGGGCGACGTACCCTGAGCTTGCGCTTGCCCCAGATCCAAAGGCCGGTGCCCATGAGCATCAAGATGACGACCGAAAGCACGACATTCAGC
>JAIYEB010000372.1 GCA_027487195.1 Hyphomicrobiales bacterium
ACTTGATAAGCATGCAGATGCGATCAAGTTGTTGCGGTGGATATCACCGCAAGCTGGGGAATGGATGGCGGGCGTATCCCGCGTGCCCGAGGTGTTTGCCGCTCGACCCACGGCCATAACGCGTTGAAGCCTTGGGAGTGACGATGGGATCACTTGCTTTCTTCGACCAGAACAAATATAGAACATCTATGCCCGCTGTTGTTCGCAAGAGGCCGCACGCCGATCCGAAGCCGCCCATTGAGGCGGACCTGAGGCGCGGGCGTGGCGCTGTCACAAACCCTTCCGGGCGGTTTGAGCGTGAGCAGCGCGAGCCGGTCAGCGATGGATGGGATATCGAGGTCGCGCGTGCGCCGTTCGAGACGACCGTGACGGTTGAGAGTGCGCGCTCGATGATCACGCGCAACCTCTCGCCGGATATTCCGTTCGATCGCAGCGTCAATCCCTATCGTGGCTGCGAGCATGGCTGCGTTTACTGCTTTGCCCGGCCCATGCACTCGTTCCTCGGCTGGTCAGCCGGACTTGATTTCGAGACCAAGCTGATCGCAAAGGCGAACGCAGCGGAAGTGCTTGAACGCGAGTTCTCCGCGCCTTTATACGAGCCCAAGATCATCCAGCTTGGTACCGCAACCGACCCCTATCAGCCTATCGAGCGGCGTTGGAAGATCACACGCCAGATCCTTGAACTGTGTGAGCGAGTGAGCCATCCCGTCGGCATCGTCACGAAGTCGGCTTTGGTCTTAAGGGATATCGATATTCTCGGTCGTCTCGCGCGAAAGAACCTCGTGAAGGTTGCGGTGTCCGTGACAACGCTTGATGCGCGGGTTGCGCGTGGCATGGAACCCAGAGCGACAACGCCGTTGAAGCGGATTGAGGCGATCAAGGTCCTGGCACAGGCCGGAATTCCGGTCACTGTGCTGGTCGCGCCGATCATTCCAGCGCTCAATGATCATGAGATCGAGACCATTCTGGAAGCGTGCCATGCAGCCGGGGCGCGCGAGGCGGGCTATGTGCTGTTGCGCCTGCCGCATGAGGTCAAGGACCTGTTCGCCGAGTGGCTTCTCGAACATGAGCCAGGTCGCTATCGTCACGTGATGAATCTGGTTCGCGCGACACGTGGCGGCAAGGATAATGATCCGGCGTTTGGCAGCCGCATGGTGGGCGAAGGCCCCTATGCCTGGATGCTCGCAAAGCGGTTTGAAACAGCCATGCGCAGGCTTGGCTATCAGCGCACGCGGCTCAAGCTCGACCTGACACAGTTTCGCCGGCCGGTCCGCCATGGCGAGCAACTGACATTGATGCTGTGATGATCAAGGCGGTGGGGTTGAACGAGCTTCGCAACGTTGCGGGCGTCGATGAAGCCGGACGTGGTCCGATTGCAGGCCCGGTTTGTGTTGCAGCCGTGATCCTGGACCCGGCAGTGGTTCCGATTGGCCTTGATGATTCAAAGAGACTGACGCCGGCCCGCCGGGACAGGCTTTTTGACGAAATCATCGCCTCAGCGCGCGCGTCCTGCATTGTCTTTGTTCCGCCCCAGGAGATTGATCGGCTGAACATTCGAGAGGCCACACTGCGCGGTATGGCGCAGGCCGTTCGCCAACTTGGGCAGCAGCCAGAAGCTGCGGTCATTGATGGACGGGATGTCCCGACCGGACTGCCATGTCCTGGCCGTGCGATCATTGGTGGTGATGGGATCCACCCTGCCATTATGGCCGCATCGATCCTTGCCAAGGTTGCGCGGGACCGGGCGATGGTGGCTGCTGGTCTTCGCTACCCGGGCTACGGGTTTGAACGCCACAAGGGCTATGGCTCGCGTGGCCACCTTGATGCGTTGGCGCAGCTTGGACCGACACCGCTCCACCGCATGAGTTTTGCGCCGCTGGCGCGTGTTTAGCCGCTCTAGATCTTAGGCCTCAGCTGCGCTTCTCATAGGCTTCGAGCGCCGTATCGAGGTCTTCGGGTGCATGCGGATCGGGCTGATCTGCATTGCCGTTGGCCTCGGCAGAATCTGGCGCCTGATCGCTGACCTCGCCGGTGATCCAGCGGCCGACACAGGCGATCTCATCTTGGCTCAGTTCAAGAGATGCGCCCTTGGTCAAAAACAGGACCTGATCCCGGAACTTCCGTGCAAGCGTGTCAGCCCTGTCGCCGGCTGCAAATGGATGGCGGGCATACTCGAGTCCGCGCAGGATAAATGAAACCAGTCGGTGGTGCAGATCAATGCCGCGCGCCATCAACCGGTCGCGCACACCCTTTGTGGTGTGAAACACTGAAAAGGGATGCGCGCTGAGATCCTCTGCGAGTGCTTCAAAGACTGCGGCGTAGACCTGCGGTGAAAGTTCGGGGACGTTTGTCACCGAGCCAATCCGCCGCGCCAGCTCGGCAAGCGCTGGATCAACACCGTCCATCAACGGTTGGGGCTCGGGTGCAACCGCGTCTTGAGACACGAGCGCCGGATCGTACAAAACGGCAGGGGCTTTCAGCGAAACACCAACACCATCGATGACAGTGCGACGCAGGAAACTGGAGATTGTCCCAGCACCTGCAAAGCGCGTTGCCTCAACCCGCGCTCCAAGCCGCTC
>JAIYEB010000205.1 GCA_027487195.1 Hyphomicrobiales bacterium
GCTGGCCGCAACACCCGTTCCCCAATGGCGTATCCGGTTTGCAGCACCTGCACGACCGTGCCGGGGGCGACGTCGGATGTCGGCAGCTCGAACATGGCTTGATGCATGTTCGGGTCAAAGCGCTTGCCCTCCGCCTCGATGGCTTTTACGCCGTGGCGTTCAAGCGTCTGGACCAGCGTGCGTTCTGTGAGTTCGACACCTTCGATAAAGGCTTTCATGGCCTCGGATTCGCGCTGGTCTACCGGAACCGCATCAATCGCGCGGCGCAGATTGTCGCCAACACCGAGCATGTCGCGGGCGAACTTTGTCACGCCATAGGTGTTGGCGTCCTTGACCTCGCGCTCGGTGCGCCGGCGCAGGTTTTCCATGTCGGCAAGGGTGCGCAGCAGCTTGTCCTTGAAGTCGGCCGCTTCCGCGCGCGCTGTGTCGCGCTCCGCTTCAAGCAGGATGGTCGGGTCCACCCACGATTCAGACGGGCACCCAGCCTCGGGAGCCTGTGCGGGGTTAAGCTCTGAATCGTTGGGGGTGCCGGGCTTTGGTTCAGACATGAAGAGATGCTCGCGATTGGGATGGGTTGACCGCTATGTCGAGGACAAGAGTGGCAAATTCAAGTGGGACGCAACAGGTTTGAGTCCCTTCGAAGATTGAACGTGTCCGCCGTCAGGTTTTTGCGCGCGCCGCCGCAATCATCGCATCACGCGCGCCCTGCGTGAGAAACAAGATGAGGAGCCCACCAAGAGCCACGGTGGCAATGGTCAGGGGCAGAGGCCAGGCACTGCCGCCAAGCATCTTGCCAACCAGGATGCCGAGAATGGCTGCAGAGCCCATCTGCGACAGGCCAAGAAGCGAGGAGGCCGCACCTGCCCTGTCTGGGAACGGGGTCATTGCGCCGACCTGGATCTGGGGCAAGGCAATCCCAACGCCCAGAGAGTAGACCGTCATGGGCAGCAGGATGGCGAGAACGCTGGTCTGGAAAAGTCCGTGCGCCACGACCATCAGCGTGCCGCCGAGCGCCATGGCGATGACGCCGATCTTCAGCGTGCCTTCGATCAAGCGCGTGCGCACAATGCGCTGCGACACGGTAGCGCCGGTGATGAACCCGATCACGCAGACGCCAAAGGCAAAGCCAAACAGCAGCGGTGTCAGCCCATAGATGCCCTGCAGGACGAAGCTTGAGCCCGAAATGAACGCAAACAGCCCGCCATAGGTGCAGCAGACCAGCATCAGGTATCCGCGATAGCCGCCATTGCGCAAAAGCTCGCGGTACACCCTGACGATGTTGACGATGGAAACGGGCTCGGGCGCGCGTGCCTTCAATGTCTCCGGCAGGCCAATAAGCACCACTGTGGACAACACAAGCGCAAACACCGTGACAGCCACAAAGCTGCCCTGCCAGCCGACCGCCGTTTCAAGAATGCCGCCCAGGACCGGAGCAATCGCGGGCACAACCCCCATGATCGATCCCATGCGGGCGAGTTCCTTGCCGGCCCGCTCGAGGCTGTAGAGATCGCGCACAACCGTTCGCGCCAACACGATCGGGCCTGAAGCGCCAAGGGCCTGAAAGAACCGCGCAACGGTCATGGCCTCGATGGAGGGCGCGAGCGCGATTGCGGCTGTGGCAATGATGAACAGGGACAGGCCAATCAAAAGCACCGGCTTTCGGCCATGTCGATCGGCCAGCGGGCCGTAGAAGATCTGCCCAACCGCAAAGCCAAACAGGAACGCCGAGAGCGTCAACTGGACCTGCGAGACGCTGGCGCCAAAGAAGGCGCCAATCGCCGGGAGCGAGGGCAGGTACATGTCGGTTGAAAGAGGGCCGAGCGATGTCAGGATCGCAAGCACGATCGTGAGCGCCAGGGTGTCTGGCTTCAACTGCATGTCAGACCATCAATCGCGTCAGATCGCGTCAGGATCGGGGTGATGGCCTGCAACCGGCCCATACGCATGCAGCGTTGCGCCATCTGCGCGCATCCAGGCCTTCGCGCGATCCATGTCCGGGCAGAGTTCGCGGCACAATCTCCAGAAGCGCGGCGAATGGTTCATTTCCTTGAGATGGGCAACCTCATGGGCCGCGAGATATTCGAGAACGAACGGGGGTGCCATGATCAGACGCCAAGAGAAGGAGATGGCCCCTGTCGATGAGCAGGAGCCCCAGCGCGTTGTCTGATCGCGAATCGTGACGCGCTTGGCCTTCTTGCCAATGGTCGCGGCGTGGTGCGTGACGGCGTGCACGAAGTCCGTTCGAGCCTCGCGCTTGAGATAATCGACCATGCGGCGTTCGATATGCGCATCCTCGCCGCCGACATGAAGTTCGATGACACCGTCATCGCGCTCGACCCGCTCAACGTCTCCGCGCAGCCGCCCCGTGGCGACAATGCGGTGCGGCAATCCGCGGACCGGAATCATGGCGCCATCTTCAAACGGGGTGCGTCGCCCGGCTGTTGCAAGGCGCTGTAACAACCATCCCGTGTGGCGCTCGGCAAAGGATTTGGCGTCCGAGAGTTTGGCCCAGCTTGGAACCGTCAGGACAATCTCGCCGGAACCCGGCTTCACGCGCAACGTGAAGCGGCGCGCCCGGCGCGAGCGCCGAAGCATGACGATTCGGCTTTCCTCACCGATGACGAGTTCAAAGTCCCCCGATCCCGCCTTCGGCGAGCGCAAAAGGGCAGAAAGGCCTTGAATCAAGCCTCGCTGCGGAATTCGGTCAGTTTCCATGCAGCAACCTTAGCATGTGTTCTCCAAGGGCGCATCGCTCCTCGTCTACTTAACCCATTTGAACAGTAGGGAGTTTGCGGACCTACCCACTATAGCCTTGGACGCCCAATAGTTGCTGGCGTTGGGAAGCAGATGTTTCCCGACCCAACCCCATGCGGGCTGCACAGTCTGGGCTGTTGTGTCAGTGCTTCTTGGCGTGTTGGGGCTCGGATTCCGCTGACACTGCATTGCTGTTTGCAGCTGGCGGTGAGGAGGCCTTCTTTGCGCCCGCGCCGGCCTTGTAGGCGACCGTCAGCATGAAATCGGAGATGCGCGGCATGATCTCTGCGCGGAACCGAGACCCGTTGAACACACCGTAGTGACCCACTGCCGGCTGGGTGTAGTGGACCTTGCGATCCGCCGGAATGTTGACGCACAGATCAATGGCGGCTTCGGTTTGCCCGCCGCCGGTAATGTCGTCCCGCTCGCCCTCAACAGTCATCAGGGCCACGCGCGAAATCGCTGTCAGGTCGACGCGCTCCCCGCGATGCATCATCTCGCCCTTGGGCAGCGCATGCTGGATGAACACCACATCAACGGTCTGAAGATAGAACTCACCCGTCAGATCCATCACGGCGAGATACTCATCATAGAACTCGCGATGCTTGGTCGCGGTATCGCCGTCACCCTTGATCAGGTGTTGATACATCTCCCGGTGGGCGTCGACATGGCGGTCAAGGTTCATGGACATGAACCCGCCAATCTGCAGGAAGCCCGGATAGACATCGCGCATGAAGCCTGGATGGGGGAAGGGAACCTTCAGGACGGCGTTGTTGCGAAACCAGTCGAGACCCTTCTCAACCGCAAGCGTGTTCACCTGAGTGGGGGAGCGGCGCGTATCAATCGGCCCGCCCATGAGCACCATCGACACCGGAACAAACGGGTCCTTGCGCGCTTCCATCACGGCAACAGCGGCAAGCACCGGTACGGACGGTTGGCAAACCGCCATGATGTGCGTGTCCGGGCCAAGGGCGTGCAGCATCGAAATCACGTAGTCGATGTAGTCATCGAGATCGAAGGGGCCTGCAGAGAAGGGCACATTTCGCGCATCAACCCAATCCGTGATGTAGACATCATGGGTGGGGAGGAAGGCCTCGACCGTGCCGCGAAGCAATGTCGCGAAGTGGCCGGACATGGGTGCAACCATCAGGATGCGCTGGTGCGGGCGCTTGCCGCTCGGCGCCTTGGCCTTGGAGAAATGGATGAGCTTGCAGAAGGGGCGCTCCCAGACCACTTCCTCATGAACTGCGACGCGCTCGCCTCCGACCAGAACGGTCTTGATCCCGAATTCGGGTTTTGCGTAGCGGCGGGTGGTGCGCTCGAACATTTCTGCGGCTGCTGCCATGGAGCGGCCGTACACGGTGTTGGAAAGCGGGTTTGCGGGATTTCGAAACATCAACCGCGTGACATCAGCGGCCGCTCGTAGAGGTGTCACAAAAGCATGGTTCATTTCGTAGAGGTGATAAAGGGGCACTCACAGTTTCCCTATGAAACGGCCGCAAATGCGGTCTGGTCGTATCACCCTCGTTCGGAAGTATTCCGGACGTGGCTCTTACATGGTCGCTACAACGACCATATTGCGATGCACCAACGCTAGAGACCGATTGTGCAGTGCGCAAGTCCGTACCGTCACCGGTAGGTCGCACACAGTCGATCCTTCCTGATTACGCACTTTGGACGAAATACCTTTCTATTCTCCTGACTGCATCAGCGAGCCTTCTCTCCGGGCGGACTCCAGCAGGCGAACGAAGATGACCCAGGCCGCAGAGATCGCGACAGCATTGAGCGCCAGACCCTGCCACATCAGATCAGCACGAAAGACCTTGTCATTTGCCAGAGCGCGCAGACCCTCGAACACGTAGGTCGGAGGCAGCATCCAGGAGATGGTTTGAATCGCCTGCGGCAGGACTGCGACCGGATAGTAGACGCAGACAACGGGCATGAGGATGAACATGAGCGTCCAGGCCAGGCTTTCCGCGCCAAGCCCATGGCGCAGGATCAGGCCGGCGACGACCAGGCCCACAGCCCATGATGTCAGGATCAGGTTCATAAAGAACGCGGCCAGCCCAAGGCCAAGACCCCAGAGATTGAAGCCGAAAAACACGATTGCGAGCAATGTGACCGGCACCATGCCAATGCAAAGCCGCACGATGCTCATGATCATCAGGCCCACGACAAACTCGTTGGCCCTCAGGGGTGTCATCAACAGGTTGCCCATGTTGCGCGACCAGACCTCTTCCAGGAACGACATGGAAAAGCCGAGCTGGCCGCGAAACAGAATGTCCCAGAGCATGGCGCCTGCAATGAAGGCGCC
>JAIYEB010000072.1 GCA_027487195.1 Hyphomicrobiales bacterium
CGCCGCAAAGGGCAGGGGAGTTCCCCCTGCCTTTTTGCTTTGGGTCCAAGGCTTTCTGTCAGCTCAGAGCTCTTGATCTCAGCCCTCCTGGAGATCGCGCCGGAACGGCGACATGTCGCTCAGCTCTTCCATCATGTCCTCGACCGCACGCCGCTCGCGCTCAAGGTAATCCGCAACAGCCGCTGCAAGGCCGGGATGGGCAATCAGATGGGCTGAGCGGGTCTCGGCAGGCAGGTAGCCGCGCGCAAGCTTGTGTTCGCCCTGCGCGCCCGCCTCGACCCGTTTCAGGCCACGCTCGATGGCAAACTCGATCGCCTGATAGTAGCAGACCTCAAAGTGCAGGAACGGGTGGTGCTCGATCGCCCCCCAGTTCCGGCCATAAAGCGCATGGCTTCCAATGAGGTTCAAAGCCCCCGCAATCGGCTTTCCCGCCCGATCTGCGATGATGAGCAAAACATCCTCGCCCATGCGCTCGCCAATCAGCGAGAAGAACGCGCGCGTGAGATATGGCGTGCCCCATTTGCGTCCGCCCGTGTCCATGTAGAAGGCATGGAAGGCATCCCAGTCCGCCTCCTTGATGTCGCTGCCGGTCAGGCGACGGATCGTTATGCCGTTGGCAAGGGCATCACGCCGTTCGCGCCGGATCTGCTTGCGCTTTCGCGACGCCAGATCCTCCAGAAATCCGTCAAACGATGCGTAGCCTCGGTTGATCCAGTGATACTGGCGATCAATGCGCGCGAGAAAGCCGCTCTGCCTCAACGCCAGATGGTCCTCAGGCGTTGCAAAGGTGACATGGATTGACGAGCAGCTTTCAGCGCGCGCGGTCTCCGCAAGCCCGGTGATCAGCGCAGCACGTGCGCCGACCACACGGCTGTCTGCCAAAAGGCGTGGCCCCGTCACCGGTGTGAAGGGCACGCTCACCTGAAGCTTCGGATAGTACCGACCACCGGCGCGATGAAAAGCATCGGCCCAGGCGTGATCAAAGACATACTCGCCATAGGAGTTGGACTTCACATATGCCGGAGCTGCGCCAACGAGGCGTTCGTCCTGATCACGCACAGTCACGTGCGAGGCTTTCCAGCCAGACCTGGCGGTTGCTGAACCTGAATCTTCAAGTGAAGATAAAAAAGCATGCCGTATGAACGGGTTGCGCTCGGCGTTTGAATCATTTTCCGCAGACCCATTGGCCACGCGATCCCATTCGGATGGCGTGACTTCTCTGAGGCTTGAAAGCGCAGCAGTTTTGAAATCTGGCGTTTGCTGATCCATGGCGCGCCAGCCTATCTCCGCCAGGGCGTTGATGCAGCCCCCCGCAATGTCGCGTGCGCCTAGAATTGGTGCCTATTTTGTGTGCAAACGCAAAGACCTTCAGCAGTTCTGCGTAGCGCATTCCGCCGATTGTTGGTCACAAGCGCGACTATGGCGCATTTGCGGCCATTTCCATGGGTTGGCACGAACTTTGATTAACGGAATGTGATCGACGCGTAGGGCGTCGCTACTAGGAGCCCAAGTGCAATGAAAATTGTGATGGCAATCATCAAGCCCTTCAAGCTGGACGAGGTGCGCGATGCGCTCACCGCGATCGGAGTGCAGGGCCTCACCGTTACAGAGGTGAAAGGGTATGGACGCCAGAAAGGCCATACCGAAATCTATCGCGGCGCAGAATATGCCGTGAGCTTTCTGCCGAAACTGAAGATCGAAATCGCTATTCCCTCGCCAATGGTCCCCAAGGTGATTGAGGCCATTACGGCTGCCGCCAAGACCGGTCAGATCGGCGATGGCAAGATCTTTGTGACCCCGATCGAACATGCGGTCCGCATCCGTACGGGTGAGACCGACGTCGACGCCCTTTAAATCAGCCCATTGTCCTGGAGCCGAAATCGAATGACTAAGCGACCTTTCCTGTCCCTGGCCCTCGGCGTTGCAGCCGCAGCGCTGACCGCCGGCGCGGCCTTTGCCGCCACCCCGCCCAAGCCAAATCCGGGCGATACCGCATGGATGCTGACCGCTACTGCGCTGGTCATGCTCATGACGATCCCGGGCCTTGCCCTGTTTTATGCCGGCATGGTGCGCACGAAGAACGTGCTCTCGGTGCTCACCCAGGTGTTTGCCATTGTCTGCGTCGTGACGCTGATCTGGGTCGTCTACGGCTACAGCCTTGCCTTCACCAATGGCGGCGCGCTTAACGCCTTCATCGGCGGGTTCGACAAGGCGTTCCTTTACGGCGTCAAGTATGACTCGGTTGCGGCCACCTTCTCGAACGGTGTGGTCATTCCCGAACTGGCTTACGTTGCCTTCCAGATGACCTTTGCCTGCATCACACCGGCTCTGATCGTCGGTGCCTTCGCCGAGCGCGTGAAGTTCTCTGCGCTGCTGCTGTTCACGGTCCTCTGGGTCACATTCTGCTATCTCCCGATCGCGCACATGGTCTGGTACTGGGCCGGCCCGGATGCGGTTGGTGACGCTGCCAAGGCTGTTGCTGCGGCAACCACGCCTGCGCTGAAGGCTGCTGCCGAAGCCAAGCTCGCTGCAGTCCAGGCGGACTCCGGTCTGCTGTTCCGCTGGGGCGCTCTCGACTTCGCCGGTGGTACAGTTGTGCACATCAACGCCGGCATTGCTGGCCTCGTTGGCGCGCTCATGATTGGCAAGCGTGTTGGCTACGGCCGTGACCCGATGCCGCCCCATTCGCTGGTTCTCACCATGATCGGTGCAGCGCTTCTCTGGGTCGGCTGGTTTGGCTTCAATGCCGGATCGAACCTTGAGGCGAACGGCGTTGCTGCCCTTGCCATGGTCAACACGTTTGTGGCGACCGCAGCGGCTGCTCTTGCTTGGCTCTTTGCCGAGTGGGGCGCCAAGGGCAAGCCTTCGCTGCTTGGCCTTGTCTCGGGTGCGGTGGCTGGCCTCGTGGCCGTCACGCCTGCCTCGGGCTTCTCCGGCCCGATGGGCGCCATTGCAATCGGCCTTGTCTCCGGCGTGATCTGCTTTGTTGCCTCGACGTCGATCAAGAACGCGCTGAAGTACGATGACAGCCTCGACGTGTTCGGTATCCACGCTGTTGGCGGGATCATCGGTGCGATCGCAACCGGCATCGTGGTGTCGACTGCGCTTGGCGGCACGGGCGTTCCTGACTACACGACGAAGCCAGGTGAGCTTGTCGCCTATGCGGGCTACTCGATGATGGCGCAGGTATGGGTGCAGACCCAGGCCGTGCTCGTCACGATCGTCTGGACTGCGGTGATCTCAGCGATCCTGTTCAAGGTCGTCGACATCATGATTGGCCTGCGCGTTGCCGAGGACAAGGAGCGTGAAGGCCTCGACCTCGTTGAGCACGGCGAGCGCGGCTACAACCAGTAACCCTCTCGGCCCCTGGCGCTTCGATTGTGCCAGGGGCTTTCGATCTCCCGGTGGATACGTTGGTATCCGTACCTGGCCTCGCGGGCGACCCGCGGGGCCTTTTTCGTGTCAGAGCCGCACACATCGAAGCCAGCGTTAAGTCGCCCTTTACGTAAATAGGTTTGACTAACGGAAGTTAGCGTCCTTCGGTTTGTGAGCGTTGGTCATGCGTCAGATACTGTCTTCTTCCGCGTCTTTCCGTGTGCTCGCGCTCGGTGCGCTGGCCCTGTCGCTCGCGGCCTGTTCTGGTGAAAGCCGAAGGGCAGCCGGTGGTGAAGGGTGGGGCGAAAATCGTGGTGGCGCACAGGCCGCCTGGCAAGCCCACCAGAACCAGGTTGCATCGCGCGACTTTGCCCCTTCAAACGAAACGACCGGTTCGATTGCGCGCGCTCCCCAGCCCGGCGTGACGTCCCAGGCGCTTCCACCCCTTCAGTCGCCGCGCGCTCAGGCTCCGCTGGCTCGGCTTCCCGAGCCGCAGCAGTCCTTCACACCGCTGCCCGCACCCCAAGCCCCGCGCATGGTCTTGCAGCAGGGCCCGCAAGCCGCCAACGCACCGGCCATCCAGCCCGCGCCGCGCATGGCCGCTCCCCTTCCGCGCGTCGAAGCGCCCGCCATGCCCGCAGCCCCGAGAGTTGCTGCTTCTGGCGGGTCCTCCGTTGTTGTCGAAGAAGGCCAAAGCCTGATGGGCATTGCGCGCCGTCACAATGTGCGCGTGACCGATCTGATGCGCGCCAACAACATCAATGATGGCAATGACATCCGGATTGGCCAGCGGCTGATAATCCCGTCAGGTGCGGTTGCGCCACGTCCGATGGCTCCGGTTGCGGCTCAGCCTCAGCAGGCCATGGTGCCGGTTCAGCCCGCTGTCCGCGCGCCCGCGCCACATCTGACGACACCTGCAGTGCCCGAGCGTGTCCAGAGTTCGCTTCCAGGTCGCCACCTCGTCGCTGAAGGCGAGTCCGTTGCATCGATCGCGCGCCGCCACAATGTCGCTGCGGGTGATCTTGCAATTGCAAACCACATCGGACCAAGCGATCGCATTCGCCCAGGCCAGGAACTCGTGATCCCGACCCGCGAGCACCTTGCCCGGATCCGCGAGACCCGGCGCACCCAGGCGCCTGCCCCCGGCGACACAGCCTCGCTGGCTGCTCCCGATGCGCGCCCCCAGCGCACGGAAGCCCCCGCACCGGTCCAGGCAGTCGCTCCCGTCGCGCAGCCGCGCCCGGCAGCACCAGCCCAAGTGGCAGCTCCCGCACGCCAGCCCGCAGCACCTGCCGCCCCTGATGCCCCGGTTGCAACCGATCAGCAGCGCATCACGCAGCAGGTGGCCCGCGCTGCCCCAAGCCAGGCGCCTGAGCGCCAGGTCCAGTCTGCCAACGAATTCCGCTGGCCGGTCCGTGGCCGCATCGTCTCCGGCTTCGGCCCGAAGGCGACCGGTGGCTCCAACGACGGGATCAACATTGTGGTTCCAGCCGGAACCCCCGTGCGCGCCTCTGAAAACGGCGTTGTGATCTACGCTGGCAATGAACTCAGGGGCTTTGGCAATCTTGTGCTGATCCGCCATGAGGGCGACTGGGTGACAGCATATGCCCACAAGCAGGACATCGGCGTTCGTCGCGGCGACGTGGTGCGCCGTGGCCAGGTCATCGGCCGTGCCGGCCAGACCGGCAACGTGTCCCAACCGCAGCTCCACTTTGAAATCCGCCGTGGGTCAAACCCGGTGGACCCCCTGCAGCACCTGTCTGGAACCTGATCCAAACGGTCGGCCCCCCGCGAAGCACGAATGGCTCGACCCAGGGGCGGAATGTCGCGAATGACGTTCCGCCCCGCCTCATTCCGGAGCGCAAAGCAATGCTGATCTCGCGGCGCCTTTTGTTGGCTGGCCCGCTCGCCGCGATTGCGAGCCCCGGCATTGCGCAAAATCGCCGTCGCCGCCGGATTGAAGGCGAAATGCGCGTGGGTGCCATGTATCTCGGCATTGCCGGTGACGCTGGCTGGAGCCATCGCCATGATCACGGCCTGCGTGCAGCGCTTGCCACTCTTGGTGGCCGTGCCTCGCTGAGCGCAGTTGAGCGCGTTGCAAGCGACCTTGATGGCGAGCGTGTCGCCATGCGGCTTGCCCGCGATGGTCACCACATCATCGTCGCCACCAGCATCGAGCACGAGCCCGGCGTCATCGAGGCAGCCAAGCGCTTCCCGAATGTGATGTTTGAACAGGTCGCAAGCACTGCAACGGCTGAGAACATTTCAACCTTCGATGCGCGCGGCTATGAGGCGCGGTTCGTCCAGGGGGCCATATCCGGGCGTCAAAGCCGGCGGGCTGCGATTGGCTTTGTTGGCTCGGTCAAGGTGGCCGAGGTCTATCAGGGCATCAACGCGTTTATGGCCGGTGTGCGCTCGGTGCGGCCCGATGCACGCATTCTCCTGACGTGGACGGGCGCATGGTTCGACCCGTGGGCGGAGGCGGAGGCCGCTCGCCGGCTGATCCGCGCAGGCTGCGAGATCATTGCGCACCATACGGACAGCCCTGCGCCGTTACAGGTCGCAGAACAGCGCGGTGCGCGTGGTTTCGGCCAGGCCGACGATATGCGCCGGTTTGCGCCCAATGCGCAGTTGACCGCCACAGTCTTCGATTGGTCGGCCTACTACGCGCAGCGTCTTTCAGCGGCGCTCGAGGGTAGCTGGACGCCCAATGCGCAATGGTCGGGGATCGCGCAGGGAACGGTGAAGCTTGCGCCTTACGGCATCATGATCCCGCAGGCGCGTGCAGCCGGGGAGGCCGCTGAAGCTGCGATAAAGGCTGATGCGCTACTGGCCTTCAAGGGTCCGATCCGCGACACCGAGGGCAAGGAACGGGTGGCGGCTGGCGCGCACCTGGATGATCAGGCCCTGCGCGCCATGGACTGGCTTTCTGCCGGCATTGTGGAGCTGGCCTGATCCGCCGGTTTGCCAGATTGCCTTTTCGAATTGAACGGATGAGTTTCGCCCACTATCTCGTCGGCGAGGCCTGAGCTGCGATGGTGCGGAGCCGGTGATTTTCGCCCGGCAGGCTGTTGGCCCTGGAATGAAAAGTTGCGGCATCCTCTCGATCTCCTGAGGCCCACGGGACGTGATCCACCCTATCCGGTCCCGCCGGCCGTGCCGCTCTCGATGTGGCGGTTCTTTCTCGCCATGCGCGCGGATCCCATGACCGCCTGGTCCGAGCGCGCCTATCGCGAGCCTTACGTTTTCCTGCCAGGCGGACGCCTCATTCCCGATCTTGCGCTTGTGACAGACCCGGCTCTCCTGCGGCTGATCTTTCTTGACCGCGTCTCGACCTACGACAAGGGAGATGCCGTGCGGCGCAGGTTGTCGGCTGCCCTTGGTGACGCGCTGTTGATCGCGCCCGAAGCCAGCTGGCGTTCGCAACGCCGGATTGTGGCGCCCATGTTTCAAAGCCGCAGGGTTGAGACATTCATCTCCGACATGACGGCAGTTGCGAAGGCGACGCTCGGCTCGTTCGACGCCAACAGGAACGAGGTGACCGGGATCCATGAGGCGATGCTTGGCTACGCCTACGGCGTGATCGCGCGGACAGCCTTTTCCTCGGACGGGGTGGCCGATCCACTTGCGTTTTCACGTGCCATCGCGAGCTATTTCAACACGCTCGGCCGTGTTGACGGGGCAACCCTGCTCAATCTGCCGCGTTGGCTGCCAACCCCGGGCCGGCTCATGGCGCGGGCACCGCTGCGGCTGTTTCGCCGCGAGATTGGCGCGGTGATTGCGCGCCGGCGCGAGAAGATCATGCGCCTTGGAGCCGACGCTGCGCCTGATGATCTTCTGACCCGCCTGTTGACGACGCCTGACCCGCAAACCGGGCAGCGCATGTCGGATGAGCTCGTTTATGACAACACAATGGTATTCTTTGCCGCTGGTCATGAAACGACAGCCAACACACTTGCCTGGGTCCTGTTCCTTTTGTCTGACCACCCGGAATGGGACCAACGCGTCCTTGCTGAAATTCGGTCGATCGTGGGCGATCGCGATCCGGCTGAGGCCGACCTTGATCAGCTCATCCAGACCCGGATGGTGATTGATGAGGCGCTTCGGCTTTATCCTGCGGCACCGCTAATCCCGCGCATGCCAATCTCGGATGATGTGCTTGGGCCATTGAAGCTTCGCAAAGGGGCGATCGTATTCACCTCGCCCTTCATCTCGCAGCGCCATAGGGCCCACTGGGACAAGCCAAACAGCTTTGACCCCGAGCGTTTTCGGCCAGGGCGCCGTGAAGCCATCGACCGATATGTGTACTTCCCGTTTGGCGCGGGTCCGCGCGTGTGCATCGGCGCAGCCTTCGCGATCCAGGAGATCATGATCGCGCTGGTCGTGTGGCTCAGGCGCTATCGCTTCATTGCCACAGAGCCTGATCGTGTATTCCCAAGGACGGCCATTACCCTGTCGCCGGCCGGCGGCCTTCCCATGCGGCTCGTGGCGCGCGACTGATCAGACCAGAGGAAACAGATCAGGATTGATCTTCAGCCCCTGCGGATACTGATCGACGATTTTCAACTTGAATTCCGGCGCTTCGGCAAACGCGACGAGGAGATCTTCCCGTGAAAGGCCTGCGTCAAGCCGACCGGTCCAGTAGTTGAGGCCAATTGGATCCGGTGCTCGGTCAAGGACGTGCTGGTAAACCGCTGCAGCAAAGCTGCCATTGTCGTTTGCTGACCCATAAAGCGCGGTAGCTTCCGGCGACGCCAGCATCTCACGTGCGATTGTCGCGGCTGTGACGCCTGCGCTCAGCCGGTCCGCATAGAATTTGAGGCCGCCTTGATCGGGCATCCGGTCAAGCCCGGCTTCATAAAGCCGCCAGGCCTGGCTGATCGCATCGTCAAGTTCGAGGCTGACCATTCCATCGCGAAACTGCACCTGCTCAACGCCTGTCAGCCGGTCGCGACCCGCAGTGCCGTTGACGACCGCGACCGTATCCATGGCCAGCCGCTTTTCCACGCTTTCTGCAAAGCCAACCAGCAGGTCCTCGCGGGTGAGGCCAGCGTCGAGCCGTCCAGTCCAGTAGCTCGTGCCCTCAGGGTCCGGCAGGCGTCCGAGCGCGTTGGGGTAGACCACATCAACGTAGGCTTCGTTAGAAAGTCCAAAACCGTAGCGGCTTGTAAACTCTGGCGAATTGATCGTTGAGCGCGCGATTTCGTTGAATGATGTCCCGGCCTGAAGCCTGCCGACCCAATAGTTGAAGCCGTCCATGTCCGGCAGGCGCCCGAGCGCCACATCATAGAAGCGGATGATCTGGCCGCCTGCGCTGTCTGCTGCGCCCCAATGAAGCGTTGCCGAACCCAGGCCTGTCGCTTCGACGAAACGGTCGCGGCCTGCGCTGCCTGCAACGACATCATCGCTGAATGTGCCAACCACACGCTCGATCTTTGTGCCGGGAGCAAAGCCTGTGGTGCGCCCGGCAAGCACGCCCCATCCATTTGCAAGATCAAGGACAACGCCCGCCGAAAGGGCAGAAAAATCGAGCGTATCCAGACCTCTGTCGGACAAGGCGCTTACGCCCGACACAGCAAAGGCATCGGTGAAGACCATGCGGGCGTTGGCTTCGTCGCTGCCAAACGCCTGCAGCGTGAGGCCGTTGACAAAGCCGGTTGCCCCAGGCGCCACATCACGCACGACGACCGTCCAGGTTCCACCGGAGGTCTCGCCCCGAAACGCATTGGACCCGAGCAGCACACCGCCGGGCAGGGCGCCATCACCACCGTTGCGATCAAGGAGCCGGCTCCACGATCCAGAAGGCGAGCGCACATCGATGATGATGTCGCTTGAGCGGCTAAAACTGCCCTGTTCGAAGGTGAGCTCGAGGTTTTCAATCCGCACGCCGCCCGCAAGCTTTATGTCGAAGGCTGTGCCGTTGCCATCGCCATCGGGCACAGAGCGTGCGCCCCACGTGCTGCCAGTCACAACGCGTTCATTGAAACTTGCGGCCGTTTCCGTAAAGCCTTGCGCAACCTTGACCGCAGCGCTGGCATCAACAAGCCCAAAGCCCGAGTTGTTTGAGAACGCAAATCCATGGCCGTTGACGCCGACCCCGGCATTCTGCACCGCATCTGATGTCGGGCGTGCTGTTGCGGCCAGAATTGCCTGCACATCGCGCCAGCCCAAGGCCGGATTGGCTTCGAGCATCAGCGCGACAACTCCGCTGACCATTGGCGCTGAGGCAGACGTTCC
>JAIYEB010000256.1 GCA_027487195.1 Hyphomicrobiales bacterium
ATCGATCAGGTCAGTTTCCACGTCCAGACCAATCCCGGCACGAACCCCGGGCCGATCATGAAGGTGGCTTCAGGCGGCGAGCTGTCGCGGTTCCTGCTGGCGCTCAAGGTCGTGCTGGCCGACGCGGGCTCTGCACCAACCCTTGTGTTTGATGAGATCGATTCAGGCGTTGGTGGCGCTGTTGCCTCTGCGATAGGCGCGCGGCTTGAACGGCTGTCAGGCGGTGTGCAGGTGCTGTGTGTGACGCATGCCCCGCAGGTGGCCGCGCGTGCAGGCGCCCATTTCCTGATCGAAAAGTCCGATGTCGATGCCAATCGGGTTGCAACCCGCGTTGCGCGCCTTGACCTCTCCCAACGCCGGGAGGAGGTGGCGCGCATGCTCTCGGGCGAGACCATTACGGAAGCAGCGCGCGCGCAGGCGACAGCCCTGATCGGGACCGGGGTCTGAGACCATGGCAGCGCGCGGACCGCAGCCCGTCGAACAATTGTTGCCGTTCGAGGCCCTTGCCGAGCTGAAGGCACTTCAAGACGAGATTGCGGTTCATGACCGGCGCTATCATGCCGAAGACGCGCCAACCCTTTCCGATGCTGACTATGACGCGCTGAAGCGCAGGGCGCTTGCCATCGAGCAGCGCTTTCCGGACCTGGCTGTCGGGATCTCCAAGCAGGTCGGCTTCGCCGCGCAGGAGAAGTTTGGCAAGGTTCGCCATCGCGTGCCCATGCTGTCGCTCGACAACGCATTCTTGGATGCGGACGTGACAGCCTTCCTCGATCGCGCCCGAAAGACGCTCGGCCTTGGCGCGTCGGAGCCCATGCGGGTCACGGCTGAACCCAAGATCGATGGCCTGAGCTGCTCGCTTCGCTACGAGAACGGCCGCCTTGTCGTTGCGGCAACGCGCGGAGACGGCACGGAAGGCGAGGACGTGACCGCCAATGTGCGCACGATTGCCTCGATCCCGCAGGTGCTGAAAGGCAATCCGCCCGCCATCCTTGAGGTGCGTGGCGAGGTCTACATGGCGCATGCCGACTTTGCTGCGCTCAACGCGCGCCAGCTCAGCGAAGGAAAGCCGGTTTTCGCCAATCCGCGCAATGCTGCCGCAGGTTCGCTGCGCCAGCTTGATGCGGCCATCACCGCCTCGCGACCGCTGTCGTTCTTCGCCTATGCCTGGGGCGAGGTCGAGCCCATGCCGGCTGCAACGCAAAGCGATATGGTCAGGTTCTTTGCGGGCCTTGGGTTGCCGACAAACCCGCGCATGGCGCTGTGCCAGGATGCGGATGGGCTGATCGCGGTCTATCGCGGGCTTGAAGCGGAGCGTGCCGGGCTTGGCTACGATATCGATGGTGTCGTCTACAAGATCGACAGCCTGGCCCAGCAGCGCGCGCTTGGCTTTGTCTCGCGTAGCCCCCGCTGGGCGATCGCCCATAAATTCTCGGCTGAAAAAGCCACAACCACCATTCTCGATATCGATATTCAGGTCGGGCGCACCGGAGCGCTGACGCCGGTTGCCAAACTGAAGCCCGTCACGGTTGGCGGGGTCGTGGTCTCAAACGCGACCTTGCACAATGCCGACGAGATTGCCCGGCTTGATGTGAGGGTTGGCGACAGCGTGGTGATCCAGCGCGCAGGCGATGTGATCCCACAGGTGGTCAGCGTTCTCGCCGATCTGAGGCCGGGAAATACCAGCGCGTTTGAGTTTCCCCATGTCTGCCCCTGCGACCTCAAGACCGAGGTCAGGGCCGAGGAAACCGCGCAAGGGGTGACTGGCGCTATCCGGCGCTGCTCAGGCGAGTTTGCCTGTCCCTATCAGCGCATCGAGCATCTGAAGCATTTTGTTTCGCGCCGCGCTTTCGACATTGAAGGGCTTGGCGAGGAGCGGATTGAACTGTTCTTTGCCGATGGGACGCTTAAGACGCCCGCCGACATCTTCACCTTGCAGCGTCGCGATGCAGCGTCGCTCAAGAAGCTGAAGGATCGCGAGGGCTTTGGTGCAAAGTCCGCCGAAAAGCTTTTTTCCGCAATTGAAGCGAGACGCTCAATTGCTCTCGAACGGCTGATCTTCGGCCTTGGCATGCGCCATGTCGGCGAGACAACGGCCCGCGATCTTGCGCGCCACTTTGGCAGCTTCGAAGCGCTGCAGACGGCAGCAGGCGCCGTTGATGGCGTGGCCAAGCTCACCGCGGTTGAAGGCATTGGCGAGACTGTAGCGCGCTCGGTCATCGGATATTTTTCCGAGAGCCACAACCTGGCGTTGGTGACGGCACTTCTCGCCGAGATCACACCGACAGTCAGCGAACCGATCGCGGCCTCGGGCGCTGAGGGCCCTCTGGCTGGTGAAACCATTGTTTTCACGGGTGAACTCGTTGAAATGAGCCGGGATGATGCGGAGGCCCGCGCGCGCGCGCTCGGCGCCAAGACAACCGGCTCGGTCTCCAAGAAAACAACGCTGGTTGTTGCAGGGCCAGGCGCTGGGTCAAAGCTCCAGAAGGCTGCAGAGCTTGGAATTCGCGTGGTGGATGAAGCGGAGTGGATGGCGATCAGCCGTCTGACATGAGGAGAGCGGAATGAAGTTCGTGCGCTATGGTGCGGTCGGTGCGGAAAAGCCTGGAATGG
>JAIYEB010000018.1 GCA_027487195.1 Hyphomicrobiales bacterium
TCGAGGTTGAACTCGCGCTCCAGCCGCTCCTGAATGATCTCGAGATGGAGCAATCCGAGGAAGCCGCACCGAAAGCCAAATCCAAGCGCCGCAGAACTCTCCATTTCATAGGAGAAACTCGCGTCGTTGAGTCGCAGCTTGCCCATCGCGGCGCGCAGATCTTCGAAATCTGCGGCATCCACCGGGAAAAGGCCGCAGAACACCACGGGTTGCGCGGGCTTGAAGCCCGGCAATGCCGCAGCCGTTGGCCGGCGATCATCGGTGACCGTGTCGCCGACGCGGGTATCGGCGACTTCCTTGATCGACGCTGTGAAAAAGCCCACCTCGCCCGGTCCAAGCTCGGCCATCTCGACCTTCTTGGGCGTGAACACACCGACGCGCTCGACATCATACACGGCATTGGCCCGCATCATTTTGACGCGCATGCCCTTTTTGAGCTTGCCGTCGAGAATGCGGACGAGAACGATCACGCCGAGATAGGCATCATACCAGCTGTCGACCAACAGGGCCTTCAAGGGCGCTGCGGCATCTCCCCTGGGAGCAGGGAGCTGGGTGACAATGGCTTCCAGAACAAGGTCGATGTTGAGCCCTGTCTTGGCCGAGATCGGCACAGCCTGGGAGGCATCAAGCCCGATGACTTCCTCGATTTGCTGTTTGATCCGCTCGGGTTCGGCCGCCGGCAGATCGATCTTGTTCAAAACCGTGACGATCTCGTGGTTGGCGTCAATCGCCTGATAAACGTTGGCAAGGGTCTGGGCTTCCACGCCCTGAGAAGCATCCACAACGAGGAGCGAGCCTTCGCAGGCCGCGAGCGAACGCGAGACCTCGTAGGCAAAGTCCACGTGCCCGGGCGTGTCCATGAGGTTGAGGATATAGTCCTTGCCGTCCTTCGCGCGGTATTCGAGACGCACGGTCTGCGCCTTGATCGTGATGCCGCGCTCGCGCTCGATCTCCATGGAAT
Organism: Hyphomicrobiales bacterium; assembly: GCA_027487195.1. Taxonomy (GTDB): domain Bacteria; phylum Pseudomonadota; class Alphaproteobacteria; order Rhizobiales; family UBA4765; genus JAIYEB01. The sequence goes on from JAIYEB010000018.1 coordinate 962, forward strand.
CGAGCACCTGTTCGACCATTTCACGGGCTGTCAGCCCGCCCGTTGCCTGAATCAGGCGGTCGGCCAGTGTCGATTTTCCGTGGTCGATGTGCGCAACGATGGAAAAGTTGCGGATTCGGTCGATGGTTTCAGCGCTCATGCGTGGGCTCTAGCACTGTCGCGCGCGCAACGAAAGGAAGACTGCATGTCGCGGGGGATCGAGAGATCGCACGCTCCATCGTTGACCTTTTCGCTGGTCTGGGTTACTCCGCGCGCTCTTTCTTAAACCGGGACCCGGGATTGCGCTTGAACGGCGCGGGCCCTCCCGACGACCACGGGAGCCGCTTGAGGGCGGACGAGCACTATGAAGCGTACGTATCAACCGTCCAATCTGGTGCGCAAGCGCCGCCACGGCTTTCGCTCACGCATGGCCACAGTTGGTGGCCGGCGCGTGATTGCAGCCCGTCGCGCACGCGGTCGCAAGAAACTCAGCGCCTAGACCGGTACCGGGGTCCGGCGCTCTTGCGCCACCTGTTGAAACGCGCCGATTTCCTCGCCGCCCGCTCGGGGCGGCGCGCGTCGTTTCGGGCTCTTGCGTTGCAGGCGGTTGAGCGCGGCGACAGCGATGAGCCCCGCTTTGGGTTTACGGTCACGAAAGAGACCGGCACCTCGACAGAGCGGAATCGGATGCGGCGCCGGCTTAGGGAAGGTGTCCGCAAAACCGCGCCCTTTGCGGCACGCGCCGGTTTCGACTATGTGATCTTCGCCCGTCGGGATGTGCTTGCACTTTCCTTCGATGCCCTGCTCGCAGAGCTTGACCGGGCCTTCTCCCGCATTCACGCAGCCACGCCCCCTTCAAACGGGCAACGCCGAGAGACGCAGTCGCCATGATGAAGGACGAGAACACCCGCAACACAGTGCTGGCCATCGTGCTGTCGCTGATCGTGTTGCTTGGCTGGCAGTACTTCGTGGTGAACCCGCGCCTTGAACAGGACCGGCTTCGTCAGCAGACGCTCGCTGCGCAGACGCAGCAGCCAAACGCGCCAGCGCCGGGAACACCGACGACAGCCCCGCAGCCTGGCGCAACGACAACAGCTCCGTCGGCAACAGCACCATCTGCACCGGCAGCCGCTGTTCCCACAGGCGCAAGCCGCGAGCAGGTTCTGGCCGCAGCGCCGCGCGTTCGCATCGACACGGCTCGCGTCGAAGGCTCGATCAACCTGCGCGGCGGTCGTATCGATGACGTGCGCCTGAAAGACTACCACGAGACGGTCGACAAGACCTCGCCAACCATCATCTTCTTCTCGCCATCAGGCACGCAAAACCCACTTTACGCCGAGTTTGGCGTCGTTGCGCCTGCAGGAAGCACAGTAACCCTGCCAGCGCCCGATACGCTGTGGCGCCAGGAGGGCAGCAATGTGCTGTCGCCGACGACGCCTGTGGTCCTGGTCTGGGACAATGGTCAGGGCCTCGAGTTCCGCCGCACCTACACGATCGATGCAAACTTCATGTTCCGCGTTCGTGAAGAGGTGCGCAACACCGGCACAGCGCCAATTGCGCTGCACGGCTATGCGCTTGTCAGCCGGCACGGCACGCCGCGCGTTTCAGGCATGTACATCCTCCATGAAGGCATGATTGGTGTCTTTGGCGAGCAGGGCCTGCGCGAAGTCACCTACGCCGATCTCGACAAGGCGGGCGCATCCACAGGTCGCGCATCCGGTGGCTGGTTCGGCATCACGGACAAGTACTGGGTTGCCGCGATCATTCCGGATCAGCGCACCCAATTCCAGGGCCGCTTCATCGCCTTCACGAATACGCCTGTGAAGAGCTATCAAGCCGACTATCTCCTCGATGCCCAGATCGTCGCACCCGGCGCATCCATCAGCTTCGACCACCGCCTGTTCGCCGGCGCGAAAGAGGTCAAGCTCATTGAGGGTTATGCAGACTCCGAGAAAATCCTCCGTTTCGACCTCATGATCGATTGGGGCTGGTTCTACTTCTTCACGCGTCCGCTGTTTTATGCCCTCGACTATTTCTTCGGCCTGTTCGGCAACTTCGGCGTGTCGATCCTCGTCGTGACGATCATCATCAAGCTCCTGTTCTTCCCGCTGGCGAGCAAGAGCTACGAGTCGATGTCGAAGATGAAGAAGGTGCAACCGGAGATGACCATCATCCGGGAGCGCTATGCCGACGACAAGATGAAGCAGCAGCAGCTGCTGATGGAGCTGTACAAGAAAGAGAAGATCAACCCGCTGTCGGGCTGTCTACCCATCCTGATCCAGATCCCGGTGTTCTTCGCGCTCTACAAGGTGCTGTTCGTCACCATCGAAATGCGCCATTCGCCCTTCTTCGGCTGGATCCGCGATCTGTCTGCGCATGATCCGACCTCGATCTTCAATCTGTTCGGTCTCCTGCCGTTCGCGGTGCCGGAATTCTTCCAGGTCGGTGTCTGGCCCATCATCATGGGCATCACGATGTGGGTTCAGATGAAGATGAACCCCGAGCCGCCGGACCCGACGCAGAAGCTGATCTTCAGCTGGATGCCGCTGCTGTTCACCTTCATGCTTGCCTCCTTCCCTGCAGGGTTGGTGATCTACTGGGCCTGGAACAACATTCTCTCTGTTTCGCAACAGTATTACATCATGCGCAAGAACGGGGTGAAGGTGGAGCTCTGGGACAATCTCAGGTCTGCAATCGGGATCAAGAAGAAGCCCGCAGCGTGACGGCGCTCGGTGGTCCAGACGTGGTCGTGTCGTGAACCCGGAGTTCAGCGAGGCGGAGATTGCCGCCGGGCGAACCCTGTTTCTCGGGCCCGTCACGTTCGTGACGAGCGTCGCGGCTCTGAACACTCTGCCAGCCGGTGACCGGCCCGAAATCGCGCTGGCCGGTCGCTCGAATGTTGGCAAATCATCGCTCGTGAATGCGCTGACCCGGCGCAACACGCTGGCGAAAACGTCCAACACGCCCGGTCGAACCCAGATGCTGAACTATTTCGACATGGGTGGGCGGGCCCATCTCGTCGACATGCCAGGCTATGGCTATGCCGAGGCACCAAAGACCAAGGTCGCTGCCTGGAACAAGCTCGTTCTCGACTATCTCAAGGGACGACCGAACCTGGTGCGTGTTCTGGTGTTGATTGACGCCCGCCATGGCCCAAAGCCGCCGGATCGCGAGATCATGGCCATCCTCGACAAGGCGGCCGTGTCCTATCAGCTCATCCTCACGAAGATGGACAAGCCCTCTGCAAAAGAGGCGAGCGAAAATGTCGCGGCAACCATTGCCGAGGCGCGAAAGCACCCGGCGGCCCATCCGGATGTAATTGCCACATCTGCGGTCAAGGATGAGGGAATTGATGAGTTGCGCGCGGCGCTCGCGGGCCTTCCGGGAATTGCGCCGAAGTGAACAGGCCAGGGGACGGGCTCCCGTCCCGTTAACCCCTGACCCGTTCAATGGATTGAACGCTTCATCCGGTTGCGATACGATGAAGCCAACTTAGGGGTTTTGCAGTGACAGACACCATTTCGAAGTCATCCAGGGTCGATCCCGCCGCGTGTGCCACGACAGCAATGGCGCTGCGCAGTTTCCGTCCTGATGCCCGCATGGTCGATGTGACCTCGATGCTGCGTCGCGCCGGTCTGCGTCCAACGCTCCAGCGTCTGTCTCTCGGAAAGCTCCTGTACGCCAAGGGTGACCGCCACGTTACAGCTGAACTTCTGCACTTCGAGGCGATTTCCGCCCGCGTGCCCGTGTCGCTCGCAACCGTCTACAACACGCTCCATCAGTTCACGGAAGCCGGCCTTCTGCGCGAAGTCGCCGTTGATGGCGCCAGAACGTACTTTGATACCAACCTGACCAATCACCACCACTTCTTCGTCGAAGGCGAAGAGCAGGTCATGGATATCCCGGCCGAATCGCTCGCCATCGGCTCTCTGCCGGAAGCGCCCGCCGGTTATGAAATCGCACGCGTTGATGTCGTTGTGCGTCTGCGCAAGGTCGCTGAATAACTCAGCAGCTTCCCACGTCTGGAGCCCGCGCAAGGCCTTGAGCTTGGCTGCGCGGCCAAGGCGCAGCAGTCCGTTGCAATCCCAGTGCGCCTGCCTGCGTCAAACGAGACAGACGTTGCGCCTTCATCAGGCGCAGAAACGCCGGTTCGGCCAGCGCCTCAATCAATCCGTTCGTTCGGATAAGCGCCCCACAGGGTATCCTGCTGGATGAATCCGTCGACGTCGCCCACGACCACGCGACACCAGGCGCCAGTGCAGTTTCGCACATTGGCAAGCACCCCAGCTTCAAGCCTTGCGCGCACTTCAGACCCTGCGGCGGGCCGGGCGCGCAGTTCAAACGTGCGATCGCGCGTCCAGGGAGAGATCAACGCCGTGCGTCGCCCGGACAGAAGGCCTTGCTGGACCCATCCTTCCGAGCCTTCTGCGTCCCGAATGCGCCGCCAGGTCTCGAACTCGGCTGTGATCTCGACAGGCAGACCAGCGCGGGTAAAGACCCAGACCACCTGATGGTCGCGCGACGGTCCCTGGCGAACATTTACCCGGTCAGACTTCA
>JAIYEB010000037.1 GCA_027487195.1 Hyphomicrobiales bacterium
CCATCGGTCAACGCACGGCGCGCCATCACCTGAAGGCGCGGATCAAGCGTCGTGCGCACAGACAGGCCGCCTTCAAGAAGCTGCTTCTCGCCATAGCGATCCAGCAGTTCGCGGCGCACCTCTTCTGCGAAATACTCGGCAGCGAACATGCGTGTGCCGGTGGGGCGGATGTTGACAGCCAGCGGAACGCGCCGGGCCGCATCTGCCTGCTCGCGGGTGATGTAGCCATCATCCGCCATGCGCTCCAGCACATAGTCGCGGCGCACCGTGGCGCGATCACGGAACCGGAAGGGGTGATAGTTGTTCGGCGCCTTTGGCAGGGCCGCGAGATAGGCAATCTCCGGCAGGGTCAGCTCATGCACGGACTTGTCGAAGTACTGCAGCGCTGCGGCAGCGACGCCATACGCCCCAAGCCCGAGGTAAATTTCATTGAGATAGAGCTCGAGGATCTTCTCCTTCGAGTAAACCTGCTCCATGCGCAGCGCGACCAGCGCTTCGCGGATCTTGCGCTCCATCGACGCTTCGTTGGTCAGAAGGAAGTTCTTGGCAACCTGCTGCGTGATGGTCGACGCCCCCTCCGGGCGACGCGATCCAAAGTTGCGCACATTGTTCCACACCGCACGCAGAACGCCTTCATGGTCGACGCCGGGATGCTCGAAGAAGTTCTTGTCTTCGGCGGCAACGAACGCGTTGATGACCATGCGTGGCACAGCCTGGATCGGGAGATAGATCCGGCGCTCACGCGAAAACTCCGACAAGATCGACCCATCACCCGCATGCACACGGGTCATCACGGGCGGCTCATAGGTCTGCAATGTGCGGTAATCCGGCAGATCACGGCTGAAATGCCAGATGCCATAGGCAACGCCGCCAGCCACGACCACAAAAGCGATTGTGAACGCGCTGAGCGCCCATCCAAGGAAGCGCATGATCATTGGAACGCACTCCTTAGTGCCATGCCGAATCGAATGGGGAGGACAAAAATCTGCATGGTCAGGCCCTGCCCGACAAACGTGGTAAATCTGTGGACGCCCGGATGCAAGCTCATCTCTGTGGTACCTGAGGATTGGCGCGGGCCGGCTGCGGGGCTGTGGTCTCGCCAGCCATGCGTGTGACAAAGCCGATAATGGCCCGCGCCAGCGCGCCGGAAGCGTTCCTGCGCCATTCCTCCGACGTCAGAGAGCGCACATCCTCGCGGGATGACAAAAAGCCAAGCTCCAGAAGCGCAGACGGCACATCCTGCGCGCGCAGCACACGAAAGCCACCAAATCGATGGGGATTGCGTGACAGGCGAATGGACGCGCCAAGCTCGCGCACGGCTGTGCGGGCAAACTGAATGGAAAACGACTGTGTTTCGCGTCGCATCAGATCAACTAGGATGTCGGCGACCTCGTCGGTCTCGCCGGCCAGATCAACGCCAGCCGCCAGATCGGACCGGTTTTCGCGGTCGGCAAGCTGTGCGGCCTCGCGGTCGGACGCCGTTTCAGACAGGGTATAGAGGGTCGCTCCGCGCACATCCTGCGTCACACCGCGCAAACTGTCGGCATGGATCGAAACAAACAAAGCTGCCTCGCGCTCGCGCGCAAACCGCACACGATCAGACAAGGTGACAAACCGGTCATCGTCGCGCGTCAAGGCCACGCGCACCCGCCCGCTGGCCTCCAGAACATCGCGCAACGTGCGCGCGAACATCAGGACAATGGATTTTTCGGTTGTGCCGTCCAAGGCAACCGCGCCCGCATCAATCCCGCCATGGCCTGGATCGAGCACAATCAGGGGGCGTTCCGGTGAACTTTGCGTGGAGCGTGGCGCAACGGGCACCTGAACGGCAGGTATGGGCGTTGTGCGTGCTGCGCGCTGCAAGGCCTCGCGCGTTGATCGCGTCAGCTCCAGAACGAGACGGTGGCGCCCACCGAAGTTCTCAACATCCGCACGTTCAATGAGCGCGGGCTGGTTCAGATCCACGACGATGCGTGAAGCACCCGGTGCAAAGAGGCCAAATCGGAAGGCGCTGATCAGCCCAAGCCCCTCGCGCCCGGCCTCAGGCGGCAAGCGAAACGCCACTTCCGTTGAATCAATCACAACCCTTGGTGGATCGGCGAGCAAAAAGGCCCGGGCCTGAATGCGCTGGGACAGCTCGATTGTCAGGGTTGTGCGCTCGGCGTTGCCCTGAAGGCGCGAGGCTGTGGCTGTGGCGGGCTGTGCTGCTTGCGTCTGGGCATGACTCCCCTGCGCTGCCAGCACGGGCGCGAGGAGCAACATGACAAGGGCAATGGCACGCAGCATAGATCGCAACACTCCAGAAAGCAGGAACAGGCGAATCGCCACCTCGCGCAGGAACCCGCTGCCCGGTGGTTCAGGTGATGCGCGCGGGCGATGGTGGTCCAACATGGTTAACCATATCTTGCGAGCCTGCCAAAAACACGCGTTTGCAAGGGTTTGTGTCAAGGATGTGGGGAGCCGTCGGACTTGTCCGGACGTATCCTCTTGCATCCCTTGAAATCGACCTTTAGGTATTAACTGCTCGCGGATGCGAAAGGCTCGGTCACTCGTGCTTTCGGCGGGCCTGATGGGATGCGTCTGGTCGTTCATGTTCCACAATGCGCCGAGGTACTCGGGCCGGGACATGCGTGGGGTGATTAAACTCACCCTCGGCTTCTTCGTCCCCGGGCACGCTGCGACGAGGTGACGTGTCAAACGATCCGCCCGTTGCGCCACGCGCGCGTTTTTCGGGTTGCTGTCAAGGCGTCCCTGTGCGTGGTCCGAACTGATGACGGAGCCTCCCCGGAGCTTTCAGTTCCGGGCCGCGAGCCTGGAGCCCCTGCGCATCGCTGGGGCAGGAGAGCTCGCGATGCACGCGGGTCTGACAGTGCCGATGGCCGTTCCGGACGCCTTGCGTTTCCGGCGTGCTGCTGCGTCGCCCGTTTTCCACCCCCCTTCACCCTTCGTTGCCGTTGAACGCATGCGCTCCGCGCACCCTGCGGCCGGCAACGCACTAACCAAGAGGACCAACTCACATGGCCAGCAGAATGCTGATCGAGGCCGCACATGCGGAGGAGACGCGCGTCGTTGTGATGCGCGATCACCGGATCGAGGAATTTGATTTCGAAAGCGCCGCCAAGAAGCAGCTGCGCGGAAACATCTATCTCGCCAAGGTCACGCGCGTTGAGCCGTCTCTTCAGGCAGCGTTTGTCGAGTACGGCGGTAACCGCCACGGCTTTCTGGCGTTCGGAGAAATCCACCCGGATTACTACCAGATCCCGGTTGCCGACCGTCAGGCTCTCATGGCCGAGCATCAGGCGCACGATGACGCGCAGTCTGATCGCGAAGACAGTGGCGAGCGCGGGGGCAACCGTCGCCGCCGGGGCAAGCGCAATGGCGAGCGCGATGCAAAGGCCTCTGTAGCCGGTGACACCGACAACATTGTGTCGGAAGCCGCGCCTGAAGCCGACGCCGGTTCTGATGATCATGACGATGGGGACCGCGACGAGAACGATGCGCCGCGCGAGGAAGAAATCGTCGAGCAGGTTGGCGGAGACGCCGCAGACGATGTGCCGGAGCGCCCCGTCCGCTTTGTGCCACGCCGCTACAAGATCCAGGAAGTGATCCGGCGGCGTCAGGTGCTGCTGGTTCAGGTTGTCAAGGAAGAGCGCGGCAACAAGGGCGCAGCGCTGACCACATACCTGTCGCTTGCCGGCCGCTACGCGGTTTTGATGCCAAACACAGGCCGTGGCGGTGGCATCTCACGCAAGATCACCAATTCCGGCGACCGCAAGCGCCTGAAGGAAATCGCCGAGGACCTTGAAGTGCCGGAAGGCATGGGCGTTATCCTGCGCACGGCTGGCGCATCGCGCACCAAGCCCGAGATCAAGCGCGATTTCGAATATCTCATGCGCATGTGGGAAACGGTCGCTGACCTCACCTTGAAGTCGCAGGCGCCCGCGCTGGTTTATGAGGAAGGCAGCCTCGTCAAGCGCGCGATCCGCGACCTTTACAACAAGGACATCGGCGAGGTCGTCGTTGCAGGCGATGAAGCCTATCGCGAGGCGAAGGACTTCATGCGCATGCTCATGCCGAGCCATGCGAAAAACGTGCAGCCCTTCCGGGGCGATGTTCCGATCTTCACCAAGCACGGCATCGAGAGCCAGCTCGACGGCATGCTGCAGCCGCAGGTCCAGCTCCGTTCGGGCGGCTACATTGTGCTCGACCAGACCGAGGCGCTGGTCTCGATCGATGTGAACTCCGGTCGCTCGACGCGCGAGCACAACATTGAGGATACGGCGCTCAAGACCAATCTTGAAGCCGCCGAAGAGATCGCACGCCAATTGCGCCTGCGCGATCTCGCGGGCCTTGTCGTCATCGACTTCATCGACATGGAAGAGAAGCGCAACAACCGTGCGGTTGAGCGCAAGCTCAAGGATTGCCTGAAGCAGGACCGCGCCCGCATTCAGGTCGGGCGTATTTCCCATTTCGGCCTTCTCGAAATGTCGCGCCAGCGCATTCGCGCTTCGGTGCTTGAATCAACGATGGACACCTGCCCGCATTGCGCTGGCACGGGCTATGTCCGCTCGCCATCCTCGTCTGCGCTGCAGATCCTGCGCATGATCGAGGAAGCACTGTTGAAGGACGCTTCGCGCGACCTGATCGTCAAGACGCGCACCGCTGTGGCGCTCTATGTTCTGAACCAGAAGCGCGCGAGCCTGATCGCTCTGGAGCAGCGCTTCGGGGTGCATATCGTGCTGGCGGCAGAGGAACATCTGCCGGTGGGCGCAAGCTACCTCATCGAAAAGGGAGAGCCTGCCAGCGGCGTGATCGTGCAACGGCTGGCCCAGCCAAGCGCTGCTCTTGTCACCGAGCAGGATCTTGCCGACGAACTCGTCGTTGACGAGGAAGAGGTTGAAACCGAAACCAACCGTGAACCGCGCAACAATGACCGGCGCGAGCGCGGCGAGCGCCACGGACGCGACAATCGCGGACCGCGCGAGGATCGGGGGCCGCGCGAAGATCGTGGACCCAGCGAGCCCCGTGGCCCAGGTGGCGAGCGGCTCGAGAATGGCGAAGAGCGTGGGGATGCAGGGCGTCGGCGGCGTCGGCGCCGTCGGCGGCGCGGGGGTGGCGGTGAAGGCCGTGGCCCGATCGATGCCAACATGGCACCGCGCAACGACCAGCCGGCTGATACTTCAGCGATGCCTGTTGCGCACTCGACTGAGGCTGACGATCAACCGGATGTGCCGGCGAACGCTTTTGGCGCAGGTGAAGCTTCCGTTGAACGCGGCGGGCGTGGCCGGCGCGGACGTCGCGGAGGTCGCGATCGCTTCGAGCGCGGCGGCCCGCGCTCTGCCGACCTGTCGGATGCGGTCGATACGACACCAATCGAGGCGCCAGCACCAAAAGTGGCGCCTGAGCCGGAACCTGTGGCTTTGCCGGAGCCGGCAGCCAACGATGATGCCCCCGTCAAGAAGGCCAGAAAGCCACGCGTGACCAAGGCACAGGCAGCCGCAGCGGCGGCAGCAGCAGCTGAGGTGGCAAGTGCAGATGCGGCGCCTGCCGCCGTCGTCACGCCACCAGCGCCCGCCCCGGCAGCAAAGCCTGCCCCGGCACAAGCTGCTCCGGCACAGCCTGCAGCGGTGAAGGCTCCCGAGCCCGACCTGCCACCGGTCATCCGCGTTCCCGACCTTCCGGTTGAGGATGTGGCGCCAGCGCCCAAGACCGCGCGCAAGGGCTGGTGGAACCGGGGTTAAACCCTGGTTCGTTGCTCTCGCCATGGCGACGGAGCGACAAGAGGATATGAAGCGGCGCCTGAGTGTTCGGGCGCCGCGCATACCCTGGTTTGATGCAGAACGCGTGCTTGAAGCTGCAGTTGCCAAGCACCTCAAGGCACTGCCGCCGGGCGTCGCCCTCGACCTGACGCTCGTTGCCCATGTGCGCCACCAATACACAGACTACGACAAGCATCTCGCCGAAGGGCTTGATCGTGACGCGGCGCGCTTTCTCGTGCGCGAGGATATCGAAGACAAGCTGCGAACCTGGGGTGCCGTGATGACCCTGTCTGACGAGGACTGAGCAACGACCGTTGGCCCGGCGTCAGGAAGAGCTGCGCTGAGGCTTCAAACCGGCCTCAATACCCCGCCACACTGCCGGTGCGCCCCCATCGTCCCATTGCAAAGCCATGACCAGCAAGCTACCCGAAAGGGACTGAGGAGCGGCTATCCATGTTCAAGACCATCCTGATTGCAAATCGCGGTGAAATTGCCTGTCGCGTGATCAAGACAGCGCGGCGCATGGGTATACGCACCGTTGCGGTCTACTCCGATGCTGATCGCGATGCGCTCCATGTCGCGATGGCCGATACTGCCGTCCATATCGGCCCGGCCCAGGCGTCTGAGAGCTATCTTGTGATCGACAAGATCATCGACGCCTGCAAGCGCACCGGCGCCGAAGCCGTGCATCCAGGCTATGGATTCCTGTCCGAGCGCGAAGCGTTTGCACGCGCGCTGAGCGATAACGCCATTACCTTCATTGGCCCGAACGCACACGCCATTGCCGCGATGGGCGACAAGATAGAATCGAAGAAGGCTGCCGCAGCAGCCGGTGTGTCGACCGTGCCGGGCCATCTCGGGGTGATTGAAACTGCCGAGGAAGCCTCAAGGATTGCCGACCAGATCGGCTACCCTGTGATGATCAAGGCCTCGGCTGGTGGCGGCGGCAAGGGCATGCGCATTGCCTACAACGCGACAGAAGCGCGCGAAGGCTTCCAGCTCGCGCGCTCGGAAGCGAAATCCTCGTTCGGTGATGACCGGGTCTTCGTCGAAAAGTTCATCGTCGACCCGCGCCACATCGAAATCCAGGTGCTTGGCGACAAGCATGGCAACGTTATCCATCTTGGCGAACGCGAGTGCTCGATCCAGCGGCGCAATCAAAAAGTGGTCGAGGAAGCCCCCTCGCCGCTGCTTGATGAAGAAACCCGTGCGCGCATGGGCGCGCAGGCCGTCGCCCTTGCCAAGGCTGTGGGCTATGATTCAGCCGGCACGGTCGAGTTCGTCGCCGGTCAGGACAAGTCCTTCTACTTCCTCGAAATGAACACCCGCCTGCAGGTCGAACACCCTGTCACGGAAATGGTGACAGGCCTCGACCTTGTGGAGATGATGATCCGGGTTGCGGCTGGCGAGCCGCTCGGCATCGCGCAAAAGGATGTCACGCTTTCGGGATGGGCTGTTGAATCGCGCGTCTATGCCGAGGACCCGTACCGCAACTTCCTGCCTTCCATTGGCCGGCTGACAACCTACCGCCCCCCTGCGGAAGGTCGTTTTGGCGAGACGACCGTCAGGAACGACACGGGCGTTGAGGAAGGCGGCGAGATTTCCCTGTTCTATGACCCGATGATTGCCAAGCTTGTCACCCATGCGCCAACGCGGATTGCCGCAATCGATGCGCAGGCCCGCGCGCTTGATGCCTTCGCCATCGAGGGCATCCAGCACAATATTCCCTTCCTCTCCTCCCTGATGCAGCACGAACGCTGGCGCGATGGCCGGCTGTCGACCGGCTTTATCCGTGAAGAGTATCCGGATGGCTTCGTTGCCCGCACGCCCGATGACACCGAGCGCGATACGCTGGCGGCGGTTGCGGCGTTTGCCGACAATGTCTCGAATGAGCGCCGCAAGCGCATTTCCGGTCAGCTGCGCGGGCGTGGCTATGCGTTCCCGCCGCGCCGGATCGTCCGGTTTTCGGATGGCGTCGATGTCCATGTGCGGGTCGCAAATGCCGGACGCGAGACGGCCATCACCTTCTATAACGACGACACTGAGCGGCGCACCGTGTCGCTGCGCTCGAACTGGGTGCCCGGCCAGCCGGTTTTCGCAGGCGTGATCGATGGCGCGGCATTCAACACGCAGCTCAAGCCCATTACCAACGGCTACCGGCTTGCCCTGTCAGGCATTGCGATCAAGGCATCGGTCTATACGGCGCGAGAAGCCGAGCTCGAAAAGCTGATGCCGGTCAAGATCGGCGCGGGCGCTTCAAAGTCGCTGTTGTGTCCCATGCCCGGCCTTGTGAAGGCCATCGAGGTTGTCGAAGGGCAGGCTGTGAAGGCTGGCGAGGTGTTGGCAATCGTCGAGGCCATGAAAATGGAAAACCAGCTCCGCGCAGATCGCGACGCGGTTGTGAAGTCGATCAAGGCCAAGGCGGGTGATACTCTGGCAGTCGATGCCGTCATTCTCGAATTCGCCTAGGACCCAGGCATTGGATTTCGCCCTCTCAGACGAGCAGATCGCGTTTCGGGATACGGCCCGCGCATTTGCAGTTGGCGAGATGGAGCCCCATGCAGCTGAGTGGGACCGCACATCCTTCTTCCCGCGCAAGACCCTGGAACAGGCGGCAAGCCTTGGTTTTGGCGCGCTTTACTGTGACCCTGCCCATGGCGGAACCGGGCTTGGCCGACTTGATGCGGCTGTCGTCTTTGAAGAGCTTGCGCGCGGCTGCACGTCGACGGCAGCCTTCCTCTCGATCCATAACATGGCCTCGTGGATGATCGACCGGTACGGCCAGCCGGCTTTGCGTGCTGAGCTTGGACCCGATCTTGCGTCCATGGCCCGGGTGGCAAGCTATTGTCTGACGGAACCTGGCTCTGGATCTGATGCAGCATCCCTCAAGACCCGCGCCGTGCGTGACGGCGACGACTACCTTTTGACCGGAACAAAGGCGTTCATCTCCGGCGGAGGTGCCGCTGACCTTTACGTGGTGATGGCTCGAACCGGTGGCGATGGCCCGCGTGGCATTTCAACCTTCGTGGTTGAAGCGGGAGCAGCGGGCCTGTCCTTTGGCGCGCAGGAACGAAAGCTTGGCTGGAAGTCGCAGCC
>JAIYEB010000291.1 GCA_027487195.1 Hyphomicrobiales bacterium
CAACGCAACCAAGGCCCAGGCGCTGATTGTCGGCTATGAGAAGCAGCGCCCTTTAAGCGTTGCAGAGCGCGCCGCGTTGCCGCTGTTGTGCAGGGGCGCTGCGCTGCGCTTTCTCGCGACAAGGCTTTATGATGCGTTCAATACGCCGGCGGGTGCGCTCGTCAAACCGCTTGATCCGGTTGAGTACTGGAAGAAAAACCGGTTCTTCCGGCGCATTTCAGACATGGCCGAGATCGGCGCATGAAGCGCCTGACGATCTATACCGACGGGGCGTGCTCGGGAAATCCGGGACCCGGCGGGTGGGCTGCAATCCTTGTCTGGGGCGAGACCACGAAGGAATTGTCCGGCGCGGAAGCCATGACGACCAACAATCGCATGGAGTTGATGGCGGCCATCGCCGGGCTTGAGGCCGTGTCCCGTCCGGTGCCGATCGATCTCGTGACCGACAGCCAGTACGTCAAGCAGGGGATCGAGAGCTGGATCCACGGCTGGAAGAAAAATGGCTGGCGCACCGCGGACAAGAAAGACGTGAAGAACGCTGATCTGTGGCAGCGTCTTGATGAAATCGCTTCATCTCATGATGTGAGCTTTACCTGGGTCAAGGGCCACGCCGGCCATGAGCAGAATGAGCGTGCGGACGAACTCGCCCGCAATGCGATCAAGTCGCTCAGCTCGCCCTGACCGACGCCTCATCATCGCCGGTGTCGTCGACAAGGCCACCCTCCGCCGCAAGCCGCGAGAAGAAGCCGCCTTGCGCCACAAGCGCGTCGAAGCTGCCCATCTCGACAATATGGCCATCCTTCAGGACGACGATCTTGTCGGCCTTGCGAACCGTCGACAGGCGATGGGCAATGATCAGTGTTGTGCGGCCCTGCGAAAGCTTGTCGAGCGCGCGGGCAATCTTTGCTTCGGTTTCGACATCAAGCGCAGAGGTTGCCTCATCAAGGATCAGGATGGGCGCGTCCTTTAGAATCGCGCGCGCAATCGCCATGCGCTGACGCTCACCACCGGAAAAGTTGATGCCACGCTCGGCGACGATGGTCTCAAAGCCCTGCGGCTTTGACATGATGAAATCGCGCGCTTCGGCGAGATCCACGGCCCTGTCGACATCGGCGGAGGTTGCCTCGGGTCGGCCAACCGTGAGGTTTTCAAGGATTGATCGGTTAAACAGCCCGGCATCCTGGAACACGACGCCAATCTGTCGGCGAAGCGAGGCCAGCGTCACATCGCGCACATCCTGCCCATCAATGAACACCCCACCGGAATCCGGGTCGCGAACCCGGTGGAGGAACGACAATGCGGTTGATTTGCCGGATCCGGTTGGACCCACGAGGGCAACGGTCTGCCCAGCCTCGACCGTAAAGGACAAATCAAAGACGCCCGCTGCCGCGTTCGGGTAGCGATAGGTCAGGTTGCGAAACTCGACCTCGCCGCGAGGCGTGGCCATCTCAGCAGCACCCGGCTTTTCGCGCACGGTCGATTCGGTATCAAGGATGCCGAAGAACTCTGCGATTGCGGGGGTCTGGAAGAACAAGGAGTTGATCAGGCCGGAGATCTGCTCAAGGCGCCCGATCAGCACATTGGCAAACATCACGAAGGTCACGATATCGCCAACGGACGCCGCACCTTGACTGTGAAGAACAGTGCCAACCGCAAACAGCGAGATCATGGCAACCGTTGATGCAGCCTTTGTCAGGACGGTGAGCATGGCCCACCAGGTCAGGACCGGGAACTGGGCGCCCAACAGCCTGCGCATCGATTCCTGAAGGCCCTGAACCTCTGCGTTGAGCCGCGTGAAGCTCTGGACAACGGCGACATTGCCCATGACGTCGCCGGCACGTGAGGCAACCTCGGAATGGTATTGCTCGACCTCGCCCTGCGCCTTGTAGGTGCGATTGACGATGAACCAGTTTGCGATCGCAAACAGCACCATCAGCACGAAAAGAACGGCTGCAAGACGCCAGTTCATATAGAGCGCTGTCGGAACCAGCACCATCAACGAGAAGATCGCGCTGAGATGCTCGCGGAAGAACGACAGCCACATCGAGAACAGATTGTCGGTCCCGCGCAGCATCACCTTCATCAGGCGGCCGGAATGCTGCTCGCCAAGATAGGAGGGCGGAAGCGCAATGGCATGCTCAAAGTACATGGTCATTGCGGCGAGGCGCCTGCGATGGGCCAGCCTATCGGCGTGAAGCGCGATCGTCACGTTGGCGGCGACCCCAAGAAATCCGACAATTGCCCAGATCAGCACCAGGTGCATTGCGGGCTCGCCCTTGGCGAGGGCATCCACGACACGGCCAAACAGAATGGGCTCGGCAAGCTGGAAAGCTGCGAGCGCCAACGAAGCGAGAGCAAGGCCCGTAGCCAGGGTTTTTTCGGTCGAGAGAAGACCCAGGACGCGGCGATATGTGGCGAGAAATGACATGGAGAAGCGCTATCCGACGTTTCGGGAGGAGGCAAGCCACCACGGCGCCAGAGCGAACCAAAGCCCACATAAGCTTCAGACGTACGCCAACGTCCTGATTCCCACGCCCCACGGCCTATGCTAGCGGCACAAACCCATCTGCCCCAGGAGTGAAATGCCCCTTTCCAAACCCGTCCTTGCGAAGCGCGCACTCCTTTCCGTATCGGACAAGACAGGCCTCGTCGCGTTTGCTCGAGCGTTGAGCGCGCGTGGTGTCGCGCTTGTTTCAACAGGCGGGACGGCCAAAGCGCTGGCTGATGCGGGATTGAACGTCACGGACGTGAGTGCCATCACAGGTGTCGCCGAAATGATGGACGGGCGGGTGAAGACACTGCACCCGAAGATCCATGGTGGCATTCTGGCTGTTCGTGACAATCCCGGTCATCGCGCAGCCCTTGAGCTGCATCAGATCCCGGAAATCGATATTGTCGTGATCGACCTTTACCCGTTCGAGAAAACCCTTCTCGCCCGCCCTCATGCGGACGAGATCATCGAACAGATCGACATTGGCGGCCCTGCCATGATCCGGGCCGCTGCAAAAAACCACGCCGACGTTCTTGTGGTTGTGGATGTTGCTGACCATGCTGCGGTCCTTGCCGAGCTTGAGGCCGGCCAGGGAACGACATCGCTCGAGTTCCGCCAACAGATGGCCGGCAAGGCCTTTGCGCGCACCGCAACCTACGACGCGGCCGTCGCAGGCTGGTTTGCTGACACGTCGCCAAACCCGCTCGATACGTTCCGCGCCATTGGCGGCACCATGTCCCAGCGCTTGAGGTATGGTGAGAACCCGCACCAGACCGGCGCCCTGTATCTGACAACGGAAGCGCGCGCTGGCGTTGCAACTGCGCGACAGGTCCAGGGCAAGGCGCTGTCGTTCAACAACATCGCCGATGCGGATGCAGCCTTTGAAGCCGTGGCCGAGTTTGTCGTGCCGGCCATTGTCATCGTCAAACACGCGAACCCGTGTGGCGCGGCCACAGCGTTGACGCTCGAGAATGCCTATCGCGCGGCTTACGCCTGCGATCCGGTGTCGGCTTTCGGCGGGATTGTTGCTGCAAATCGCACTCTCGACGAGCCAACGGCGCGGGAGATCGTCAAGATCTTCACCGAGGTGATCGTGGCACCCGATGCAGACCCGGCTGCTCTCGCGATCCTCGCAACCAAACCCAATCTGCGGCTGCTGCTGACAGGCGGCATGCCGGACCCCCATGCTGCAGGCCTTGTGGCGCGCACGGTGGCTGGCGGCCTCCTGGTTCAATCGCGCGATGATGGCAGCGTGGACCTTGGCAAGCTCAAGGTTGTGACAAAGAAGGAGCCTTCGCCCGCTGAAATGGCGGACATGATCTTTGCATTCACAATCGCAAAGCATGTGAAGTCGAATGCCATCGTCTACGCCCATCATGGCGCCACTGTTGGCATTGGTGCAGGCCAGATGAGCCGGCTAGATTCAGCGCGGATTGCCGCCATCAAGGCTTCAGAAGTTGGCAATGGGTCAGGCTCGCCGACCGTCGGTTCTGTCGCGGCGTCAGATGCCTTCTTTCCATTCGCCGACGGGCTGCAGGCGATCATCGAGGCGGGTGCAACTGCCGTGATCCAGCCCGGCGGTTCAATCCGTGACAATGAGGTGATTGCCGCTGCGGATGCCGCCGGGATCTCCATGGTGTTCACGGATATGCGCCACTTCAAGCATTAGACGGTGTTCGCAGCTGTGTGCGGACAGTCAGAACCGCTGAACGGCGTAACTCGAGAGGTAGTAGCCTGACCGTCCAAGGCTCGGGCGTGACCACCCTGCGCTGAACGACAACTCGACACCAAAGACGTTCGCAAGGGTTGCAACGCCGCCTGCACGCATGTCGAGCCCGCCGTTGCGGCCAAGGCTGACGCCGGCTTGCGGCCCAAGCTTCAAACCCTCGAGAACCGGCCATCCCGTAGACAGTGATAGGGACGCGAGCGTTCCAAGTTCTGCGCCGCGCATATGCAAGGCAATGTAGGCGTTGTTCTCCCGCCACCAGAGCAAGTCGAGCTCAATCAGCCCGCCCAATCGAGGCCGGTTCCTGAGCGGCGTTTCATACCGTGTGATCACACCGGCCATGACCTGCACGGCAAAGCCATCAAAGGCCTGTCGCCATCCAGCACTGGTCTCAATGGCCTCAGATCGCACCCGATAGATGCGCGGGTTGACCCTCGGGTCCCACCATGTGCCGCTGTCCCATGCTGCACGAAACTTTGGGCCCGACGCAAACAGGCCGGCACCGTCCAAAGACCCAGCGTAGCCCGACTTCACGGTGAAATCGACGCCGGGGCGACCAAACACTGACGCGAAAACTTCATTGGCAGGAGACGCTGAGGCCGGCCCGCTGAATAGGCCAACCCAGACAAGCAACGACAACGCAGAAAACGCGCCTCGCACCACACCCCACTCCCCTTAAGGGCAGTGAACGAAATGGCACGGAGTTGCGCACCTAGGCGCGATCCCTAACGAAAAAATACGGCAGATCGACTAGTGAATGATGCCGAGCCTAAAGCCAACGGCAACCGCGTGCGGACGGGATGTCACCGCAAGCTTTCGAACGATATTGCGAATATGGGCGTTGACGGTGTGATGCGAGATACCGAGAATCTCACCGATTTCCCAGGACGTTTTGCCGCTTGCGATCAACTGCAGGCATTCACACTCACGGTCGGATAATGGAAGTGACTCCCGCCCACTGTCCGTGGGGATCGCAAGTTCGTCATCTACAATCGCGTCCCGTACGGTCACGGAGCGTTCCACTTCGTAAAACTCAGTCCCAAGGACCACCGCGCCAGGCTGTCGCAGCAAGACGACCGTAGCCATGGATGGTTCCAGATGAAATCACTAATTGTCGTGAGCGCTGGGGCCTAGATCACTGTACCTTGGACCTACGACCAACGGTACCAGCGGTGGCAGGATCGGCTTTCCGGGGATGGTAATCCTGACATAGGTGTCATGACTTGCAGCCAGAACGCGACGCAGGTAGCACACGATTCAATCCTGCGTTCGGCTTTGGAGCCTTGAGATGATATCGCGCCTCGCATTGGCTGTGGCAGCCCTGACCGTTTCAATCTCAGGGGCTGTTGCGCAATCTCCGCCCCCTGATCCTGACTATTTTGTCGGGCGTTGGGGCAAGGTTGCCTTCAACGATGACCGCGACCTGGGGCGCATGATCAACATGGCGCGCACTTTTTGCGGCAACATTCCCTATACGATCCGCAGGCGCGGGGGCGATGCGTTTGAAATGTTTGTTGCAGAGACCCTGCGCGATGTGCGGGTCGTCAGCGATGGCAACAGGCTTTTCATTGTTCCAGTTGGCGCGGATGCAACAACGGCCGGCGTGCGCGAGCTGATCGTGCGCGACAGGAACGTGTTCACGCTGCGCTATCTCGATCAGCAGAACCATTCGCGATATGGGGCGAATGTTTTTGTGCGGTGTGGCGCCGCAAGTCGGGAAGCTCGCCCGAGAGCACAACAGAGTGGCGCTGCAGCGACCCCGCAGGGACCTGAGACTGTCGGAACAATCCGTCAGTAGCCCATCAGACGTCCCTTAAATCTACTTAAGTGGCCAACCGCATTGTCAGCGGCCGTTGTGTTTCACACAGTGGATCATGCTTGCGTCTGAGTATGCAGTTGATGTTGCATTTTTGGTCCGCCATCTGGATGCGGAAGACCTGCGCATTGCCTCCCGCATTGCCGAGACCGGCACTGAAACGGCCCACGAATATCTGATCAGAAAAGGCCGGATTGGACGCAGCGCCTACGTTCAATGTCTCGCTGCACATCTGGATCTGCCCTTTCATGATCTGGCCGATGCGCGCATTGCGCGACCCGATCTGGCTGCTGCCATCAATGGCAATGCGGCGCGCAACGGATGCCTCAGGGCTGAACTGCCCGGGCTTGGATCGTCCATTATTCTGGCACCGCGCGGACAGGCCGTCGTTCGACTGATCGAAGATCGTTTGCGTAACGGGTTACCGGCAACGCGCATTGTCCTGACTACGCCGGCGCTGTTGTGGCAGCTGTGCCTGAACGCTGACAAAGATGCAGCAACAGCCCACGCAATCACGCTTCTTGAGACGAGGCACGCGAACACGAGCGTGCGGACGATTCGACCGGCCTGCCGGATGGCGCTTGCTGCGCTGGTTCTCCTGGTGCCTGTCCTGGCTTTGCTGCAGCCGGTGCCCGCCATTACCCTTCTTGCACTCGTCACGAGCCTGTTGTTTCTCGTCGCGGCAGCCGTTCGGATTGATGCTCTTGCGCACTCCACGGTCGAGCCGTTGCCACGACGTGCCAAGACGCCTTGCAGCGTGCCGCTTGTCACGGTTCTGGTTCCCCTCGCCAGCGAGGCAGCAGTCGTTCCGCAGCTCCTCAGAGGGCTCGATGCGCTCGACTACCCGGCGGGAAAGCTTGACGTGATCCTATTGGTTGAGGCCGACGATACACAGACCATCGCCAGCCTGCGCACCCATGACCCAGGCGAACGCTATCTGGTGCTTTGCCTGCCGCAGGGTGGCCCCAGAACCAAGCCCCGCGCCCTGCAGTTTGGCCTTGTCGCCGCCCGCGGCAGCCTGATCGTTGTCTATGATGCAGAGGATGAGCCCGACCCTTCGCAGCTTCGCGCCGCAGCGCATCGCTTTGCTGAAGCGCCGTCAGCGCTTGCGTGCCTGCAGGCACGGCTCACCATTCACAACAGCGAGGCAGGTTTCCTGCCGCGCCAGTTTGCAATCGAATACGCAGCGCTGTTCCGGGTGCTCGTGCCCGGATTGGCACGAAACCAGATGCCGATTCCCCTTGGTGGCACGTCGAATATCTTCAAAACGTCTGCGCTCAAGGCCGTCGGCGGATGGGACCCCTGGAATGTGACCGAAGACGCTGATCTCGGCCTTCGGCTTGCGCGCGCCGGCTACACCGTCGAGGCGCTCGCATCTGACACCGACGAAGAAGCGCCAACTTCGCTCAAGGCGTGGCTTAACCAGCGCACGCGCTGGATGAAGGGATGGATTGGGACACTCGTCGTTGTCTCGCGGCGCGCAGCACCTGAACTTCCAGCGCTCGTTCCCTCACAAAGGCTCGCGGTTGCCGGAACCATTGGCGCAACGTTGATATCCGCCCTGATCTATCCGCTGCTTCCGCTGACATTTGCGCTGACCGTGATGTCTGAACCAGCGACCGGGGCCACCGGGTTTGATGCCGTCATCTTCGGAATTGGTGCGGCAGCCTTTGTTGGCGGGCACGGATACGCCATGGCCATATCGTGGCACGGTGCCCGTCTCGCAGGTCTGAACCCCGGCCTCAGCGACATCGCTGGATTGCCAATCTACTGGCTTCTCAGCTCAATTGCGGCCTGGCGCGCGCTTTTCGCGTTCGCCGTGAACCCGCAGGCCTGGTCGAAAACACACCATGTCGGACGGCACGGGCTTCAACCTCGGAAAGACACGCGGATCCTGCCGCAGGCTAGCCTTGCCCCAGGCGAGTAGCTCTCAAAAACAGTTGGCAAGCCCAGCCAGGAGCATTTCCGCAAAGATCGTCGCGCCCTCATGATGCCAAAGCGCCAGGGTTGCCCCTACGACAAGAGCTGACAGTCCAACGGCCACGCCAACCGCCGGGGTGCGAGGAGCCTGTTGGGTGACAGAGAGCGGATTCATCGCACGATGTGACAAGGACAGGCGCGGCCTGTCAATCCTGCGCACGCCTCCAAGAGACATGAAGCGCAGGCCTTGGCCTCTGGACAGATCAGTGGAGCGCAATAAGCTCGCGCCATGTCGTTTTCCATCAGCCTTGGCCACACGCGCTTTGTCTTCCGTGATCTTGCGGAGGTCATGGCAAAAGCCACCCCGCCGCGTGCGGGCGATCGGCTTGCCGGTCTTGCAGCAGGATCAGCTGAAGAAAA
>JAIYEB010000204.1 GCA_027487195.1 Hyphomicrobiales bacterium
CATGACGCCGCAGCTGATGCAAGCCATCAAGCTGCTCCAGATGTCGAACCTCGATCTGGTCGCCTATGTCGAGGCGGAGCTTGAGAGAAATCCGTTTCTCGAGCCAGTGACCGACCAGCCCGAGCGACTTGATCTCAGAGGCCTTGAGCGCGAAGCGGCAGGCGAGGCTGTCAAGCCACTGTCTCAGGAATCCGCTCGGGAAGACTGGTTTTCGGCTGAGCTTGGATCATCGGCATCCAACATTGCGGATCGGCTCGATGCGCGCGTTGACGATGTCTTCCCCGAGGCGGAGGGAGGCTCGTCGTCGTCGGGACAGGCTGGAGAAAGCTCATCCTACTGGACGGGTGTTGGTTCCGGCCGGGTACCGCTCGGTGAGGATGGCGGCGATTTTGAAGACTTCGCCACGCCACAACTCTCGCTGCGAGATCACCTTGAAACGCAGCTTGCCACGGCAGAAAGCACACCCGCCCGCCGTCTCATCGGCAGCTTCCTGATCGATATGATCGATGAGGCAGGTTACCTTGTCGGCGATATCGATGCCGCAGCCCACAGCCTTGGCACCTCACGCGAAGAGGTCCTCAGCGTTCTTGGCACGATCCAGCGCTTTGACCCTTCAGGCGTCGGCGCGCGCAGCCTGAAGGAGTGTCTTGCGATCCAGCTGCGCGAACTCAACCGCTATGATCCCGTGATGGAAGCCTTCGTCACGCACATCGAACTGCTCGCCAAGCGTGATCTTGGCGCCCTGCAGAAGGTGTGCGGCGTTGATGCCGAAGATCTTTCCGACATGATCGCCGAGATCCGGGCGCTTTCGCCAAAGCCAGGCCTGGCGTTCGCGACCGGGACTGTACAGACGGTGACCGCCGATGTGTTTGTGCGCACGGCGTCTGATGGCGGATGGTCGATTGAGCTCAATCCGGAAAATCTGCCCCGTGTTCTTGTGAACCAGAGCTATTTTGCTCGTGTGTCGCGCTCGTCCGGCGCGGAGCAGGCCAAGCCCTACCTCGCGGAGTGTATTCAGACTGCGAACTGGCTGGTGAAGAGCCTTGATCAGCGAGCCAAGACGATCCTGAAAGTCTCGACGGAAATTGTCCGGCAGCAGGACGCATTCCTGACGAGCGGTGTTGAATATCTGCGCCCGCTCAATCTCAAGACCATCGCCGATGCCATTGGCATGCACGAATCCACCGTGTCTCGCGTCACATCGAACAAGTATCTCGGAACGCCGCGCGGCGTGTTCGAGATGAAGTACTTCTTCACCTCGTCGATCCAGTCTGCCGATGGCGGCGAAGCGCACTCGGCCGAAGCGGTTCGCTTCAGGATCAAGCAGCTGATCGATGGCGAGAGCCCGCGCGAGATCCTCTCGGACGATACGATTGTCGACATTTTGAAGAAGCAGGGCGTTGATATTGCCAGGCGCACGGTCGCGAAGTACCGCGAGGCCCTGCGCATTCCCTCATCCGTTGAGCGCCGTCGCGCCAAGGCTGGCTGAGTTATCTTAACAGGCCGATCGCAATGACGCTGAGGGCGATTGCAATCACCCATAGGGCTGCGGTTTGGCCACGTGCCCGGCGCGCTTCCGCCTCGCCGATCGCTCTGACGCTTTCCGGTGCCAGGCGAACGCCCGTCTCGCTCGTGCTCGCAAGATCGGACGCGACAGCTTCGGCCCGCGAGAGCAGCGCCGGCGCGTCAGCCAGGAGGCGCATGCTGCGCTCTGCAACGTTGGTGATGGTCTCGATGCCGCCGCGTGGTCCGAGATTGCGCTGGAGCCACTCCTTCACAACGGGCTCGGCGGTTTTCCACATGTCGAGCTGGGGGTTCAGTGTTCGCCCGACGCCCTCGACGACAACCATGGTCTTCTGGAGGAACACGAGCTCCAGGCGGGTCTGCATGTCGAACAGTTCCGTGTACTCCAGGAGCTGTGTCAGCACGCGGGCCATCGAGATGTCTGCGGCGGTCTTTTGATGGATGGGCTCGCCGATTGCACGCAGCGCCTGGGCGAACACATCAATGGATTGCGTGCGCGGCACATAGCCCGCTTCGAAGTGGACCTCGGAGCCGCGCCGGTAGTTTCGCGTGATGAAGGACCAGAGAATTTCCGCAAGAAAGCGTCGCTCGCGGTAGTTCAAACGGCCCATGATGCCGAAATCAATCGCCACCAGCGTGCCGTCGGGCGCGATGATGAGGTTGCCCTGATGCATGTCAGCGTGGAAGAAGCCATCGCGCATGGAATGGCGCAGGAAATGGCGGATGACGCTTGCACCAAGCGCCTCAAGATCATGCCCGGCAGCCTTGACGGCTGCGATGTCTGACAGCGGCGTGCCATCAATCCATTCGGTTACGAGAATTCCGCGTGTCGTGTATTCCCATTCAATCTTTGGAACGCGAAAGCCTTCATCATCCTTGGTGTTCTGCGCTAGTTCGGCCCCTGCGGCCGCTTCAAGCCGCAAGTCCATTTCAAGGGCAACGGACGCTGCAAGCGTATCGACCACACCCACAGGCTTCAGCCGCCTCAGGGCAGGGACAAACCGCTCCATCAGTGCGGCGCCGGTCTTGTAGGAACGAAGATCGACCATAAAGCGCGAGCGAATGCCGGGGCGCAGCACCTTGACGGCAACCGTGCGTCGCCCCTCGCTGTCGACAATGGTCGCCTTATGGACCTGCGCGATTGAGGCTGCCGCAATCGGCGGTCCAAATGTTTCAAACAGTTCAGAGACTGTCTTTCCAAGCTCGGCCTTGATGGCGGCTTCAGCCTGTTCCTGGGGAAAAGGCGGAACCCGGTCGAGGAGCGAGCTCAGGTCGGCCGCGACCGAAGGTCCGACAACATCTGCCCGGGTGGCAAGAAACTGTCCGAGCTTCACCCAGTTGGGCCCGCACATTGTGAAGGCCGTTGCCAGCCGGTTGGCGCGGGTTGTCTCGGCCACGCCACGCTTTTCGACGATGCGCAACAGCCGCACGCCGACCGCAGCCAGTGGCGGCAGCTCGGCGGTGAGAATGGACGCAAGGACGCCTTCGCGGGTCATGATGAAGCCGGCCCGGGCGAGGCGAACGAGATCGGCGATCAGTGTCAGCATCAGATGCGCCAGCCCGAGTGAATTGCCACAACGCCGCCGGTCAACGGAAGTGCCGATACCCTTGCAAAGCCGGCCTCACGAATCATGGCGGCGAAAGGCTCGACGCCTGGAAACTTCCGGATCGACTCCACGAGATAGCGATAGCTTGCCTCGTCATCTGCCACGAGCTTGCCAAGCCTCGGGATCACCTCAAACGAGAACGCATCATAGACCTTGTCTGCGATGGGAACGTCGACGGTGGAAAACTCAAGGCACAGGAAACGCCCGCCAGGCTTCAGGACCCGGCGAAACTCCTTGAGGGCAACTTCAATCCGGGGGACGTTGCGAATGCCAAAGGCGATCGTCAAAAGATCGAAAGTCTTGTCCGGGAAGGGCAGCGCTTCGGCATTGGCAACCGTGGTCTCGACCCGGTCCGAAAGGCCTGCGGCCTCGACCCGTTCGCGGCCGACCGCAAGCATATCGCTATTGATGTCGGACAAGACCGCCTTTGCGTTTGGCCCGGCGGCCTTCATCATGCGCAGAACAATGTCGCCAGAACCGCCGGCCACATCAAGATGATGCCAGGCGACTGTTTTGGCGGGCGAGGCCATGGCGACCAGCGCGTCTTTCCATACCCGATGCAGGCCGGCCGACATCAGATCATTCATGATGTCATAGCGGGTCGCAACGGAGCGGAACACGGCGTCAACGCGTTCCTGCTTCTCGCCAAGGGGCACGGTCTCGGTGCCGAAGTGCGTGGTCTCGTTCTTCATCGCGCCGGACCCTATCGAACAGGGCCGCCAGACGCTAGTGGTCCGATTCTGACATTTGCATTCCGTCTGTGACAAACGTTCGAGCAAATGTCAGAATCACAAGGACCACTAGCAAGCATATGATTCTAGTGGAATTTTCGAATTTGACATTCGAACTGGCGGTTGCCACGAAGCGGTACTCGAATGTCAAATTCATTCCACTAGAGGTTGGTCATGACAAGAACCCTTTGCCGCAGGGCCCATGCCTGAGCTTCCCGAGGTCGAGACTGTCAAGCGTGGCCTTCAGCCTGTGCTTGAAGGTGCAACGATTGCGCGCGTGATCTTGAACCGGCCGGATCTGCGGTTCCCGATTCCCGAGCATTTTGCAAAACGCCTGACCGGGCAGCGCTTTTCCGGCCTGTCACGACGAGCAAAGTACATTCTGGCAGACCTGGACAACGGCGATGTCTTGATTGCCCACCTTGGCATGACCGGGCGCTTTGTGATCGAGCGCCCGTCAGGCGCCGAAACGCCGGGCGAGTTTTATTATGATGCGCCGCGCGATCCGGTTCATGACCATGTGATCTTCGATCTCTCCGGTGGCGTGCGCGTGATCTACAATGATCCAAGGCGCTTCGGCTTCATGGACCTTGTCGCGCGCTCACAGCTTGCCGAGCATCGATCGTTTCGTGATCTCGGTCTTGAGCCGCTTGGCAATGAGTTGACCGGTCAGCGGCTGTTGTCGCTGTTTGAAGGCAAGGTCACGAGTTTCAAGGCAGCCCTGATGGATCAGCGGCTGATTGCTGGCCTTGGCAACATCTATGTCTGCGAGGCGTTGTTTCAGGCTGGCCTTCACCCCGAAAGGAAGGCCGGTTCCCTGAGGCCGTCCGAGGCTGAACTGCTTTCCGATCGCATTCGCGCCATCCTGACGAAAGCGGTCGAGCTTGGCGGCTCAACGATTTCAGACTTCGTCCATACTGATGGCACGAGCGGTGGCTTTCAGGAGGAGTTCGCGGTCTATGACCGTGAAGGCGAGCCCTGTCGGGACTGCGCAACGCCGATCTCGCGCATCGTTCAATCGAATCGCTCGACGTTTTTCTGCGCGACCTGCCAGCCCGCAAAAGCAAAAGGCCGGAAGTAACTCCGGCCTTTTACAGGTTTTTCAAATCTTCAGGAGCTCACTGCGGGAGCGGCTTTGGCGCATCCGAGAGCGTACGCAGGTAGGCGACGATATCAGCACGTGTGCCCGAGCGCGAAACGCCGGCAAACGACATTGTCGTGCCGCGCATGTAGCGCGAGGGTGCCTCGAGGAAGCGGTAGAGTTCTTCGGCATTCCACTGGCCGCCGCTGCCAGCTGCGGTGCGCATGGCTGCCGAGTAGTTGAAGCCATCGATGTGGGCTTTCTTGCCGCCATAGGTATCCCACAGATTCGGGCCTGTGCCGTTACGGCCACCCTTATCGACGGTATGGCAGGCAACGCAGGGACGGAACGCGGCCTGACCGCGTGTCGCGTCAGCTTCGCGCATGATGTCTGCAATCGGGCGCGCAGCTTCCGCAGGTGCAGCCGCTGCAGCCGGTGTTGCCGAGGCAACCTGCACCGAAAAGCCCATCTGCTTTGGCGGCTTGGTCTTGTACACCTCGCCGACGAAGATATGCACGCCAAGCGTGAACGTTGCCACTGCCAGAACGGCACCGAAAACCTTGTTGAGTTCCAACGAATCCATGGTCACCCCGATTTGGCCCGACCCCGTGGCCTGACCCACACCTTTGCGACCGCGTTGATCGCCGATCACTGGTTGAAGGTTGCTTAACCGCTTTCGCAGTCGGGATGCAATCCTCTATAAGCACGCTCCCCGTCAGTTGTGCATTGCACCCCCCAAGAGGAGACGAGATGTCGCGCCCGATCGTGCTGATCCCGGCCCGGATGGCCGCCACCCGCCTTCCCGGCAAACCGCTGGCTGACATTCACGGCACACCGATGATTGTCCATGTTCTGAAGCGGGCGAAAGAAGCCGACCTTGGTCCGGTGGTGGTTGCGACGGATTCCGTCGAGATTGCCGAGGTCATCCGCAACGCCGGCGGCGAGGCTGTCATGACACGCAGCGACCATACGACAGGGTCTGACCGGATCCTTGAAGCTGTCGAGCGCTATGACCCGGATCAACGCTTTGGTGTGATCGTCAATGTGCAGGGCGATCTGCCAACAATTGACCCAAGGCTGCCGCGCATGGCCGCAAATCTGCTTGGCGACCCGGATGTCGACATCGGTACGCTTGCAGCCGAGATTGTTCGCGAGGAAGAGAAGACCGCGCCTCATGTCGTGAAGGCTATCGGAACGCCGATTGATCCGTCCGGGCGCCGCCTCAGGGCGCTTTACTTCACCCGTGTCACCGCGCCGTCCGGGCCGGGACCGCTGCTGCATCACATCGGGCTCTATGCCTATCGCCGGCAGGCGCTGCAGCGCTTCTGCGCCCTGCCGCCCGCACCACTGGAAATGCGCGAAAGGCTGGAGCAATTGCGCGCACTCGAGAACGGTATGCGGATTGATATTGCCGTGGTCGATACCGTGCCGCTTGGCATCGATACGCCCGAGGATCTCATCCGCGCCAGAGAACTGCTCGCAGGTTGAGGGAGGCCGAACCCGCGGGTTAGAGGCACCTGCCGGGGCTTGGCAGAACGTGCAGGTAATATTAAGTGAACAAAAAATGAACTTATGCATGTCAGGCTTGGAGCGCCTGTTTGATCGAAAGCCCTGTTGCTCGCCATGACCGAACTCACAAGGGTTCAAGGACAAGGCTTCAAGGAATCGCGTATGCGGGATGGGGCAAGAAGGGGAGGCACATGGAGAACTGGTCTCCGCAGCAGGAGAACGCGCTGAAGTCGGTTGCGCAATGGCTTGCCAATGTGGGCGTGACCAAGCGCCTGTCAGGCAAGATGCCCGCGCAGCAAGTGTTCCGCCTGTTCGGCTTCGCCGGTACCGGCAAGACGACGCTCGTGCGTCACCTTGCGGAGGGGATCGATGGCGATGTCGCTTTTGCTGCCTACACCGGCAAGGCAGCGCTGGTGATGCGCGAGAAGGGCTGCACCGAGGCGTCGACAATCCACTCCCTGATCTATCGCCCCCGCCAGCCCACGAAAGAGACGGAGGATGAGGAGCCGGCCTTTGTCATCAACCGCCAAAGCACCGCATCCGATGCCAAGCTGATCGTCATCGACGAATGCTCGATGGTTGATGCGGAACTGGGCAAGGACCTTCTGTCTTTCGGCGTTCCGGTGCTGGTCCTCGGCGATCCCGCCCAGTTGCCGCCGGTCAAGGGCGGCGGGTTCTTCACCGAAGCGGAACCAGACGTCATGCTGACCGAGGTTCACCGGCAGGCGCGCGATAATCCGATCGTCGCCATGGCCAGCTTGATTCGCGAGGGCGGCCGGCTGACACGAGGGACCTATGGCGACAGTCGCGTGATCTCGCGACGCGATGTGGATGCCAGTCAGGTTCTGTCAGCGGGGCAGGTCCTCGTCGGCATGAACAAGTCACGCCGGGCTTACAATGCCCGCATCCGCGAACTGATGGGGTTTACAACGCCGACGCCAGCGCCTGGCGACAAGGTCGTCTGTCTCAGAAATGACAAGGCAAAGGGTCTGTTCAATGGCGGGCTTTGGCTCGTCAAGGAAGTCGGCGTGTCCAAGCGCGGCCAGATCACCATGCGGGTGGCTTCCGAGGAAGCGCCCGACGGCAAGACTGTGAAAGTCACTGTGCCGCCTGCGTTGTTTGGCGGAGATGATGATCAGGTTGCAGCCGCCATGGCTTTGAGGTCCGAGGCGTTTGACTTTGGCTACGCGCTCACCGTGCACAAGTCGCAGGGTTCGCAATGGGACTCAGTTGTCCTTTTTGATGAGAGCTTTGCGTTCAAGGAACATCGGGCACGCTGGCTTTACACAGGGCTCACACGGGCTGCCCATCGCATTACTGTAGTAGAATAAAGTCTGTAGGGCCTTCGCACACGACATCACACTTCCATCGCATTTGTAACGCGACGTTCATTCCGCCTTCATCCGGATGCTTTCAGTGTCTCGGGTGTCAACTCAGGGGGATGGAATGTCAAACCTCAATGAGGCCGCGCTTGCCCTGTCGCGCTTTGGAATGGGCGCAAAGCCTGGCGATGTCCGGCGCATTGCTTCTGATCCCCGGGGCGCGTTGCTGGAACAGGTGGCAAACCCTGCGCTTGCGTTGATCCAGGGGCTTCCGCCTTCTCCAGAGCAATTGAGGATCTTCAACGCGCTCAGGGTTGATCAGCAGCGTCTCATTGAGGAAGCCACGCGCGCCCAGGCCGGCGCTCGGGCAGCGCTTGAAGAAGCTGAACGGGCAACGCGACGGGCATCCGACACGTCGCTTGCGCTTCGCGGGCCGGTCCAGTCGATTGCTGCCAACGCCCCGCCACCGCGCAATCCGGCAAACACACCACAGCCGACCGCTTCGGCGGCGCAACCTGCAACGCCTGCAAACGGCGCGCCTTCAGCCGCTCCGATGGGCAATATGATGGGGGCAGGCAATCTGCCGGGCCCGGAAGAGCCACCGCGGCGCGCCCTGTTCCTTCCGGAAATGGAGGCGCGGTTTGGCAAGATGATCGGTTCTGATGCCGGGCTTACAGAGCGGCTCGCGGCGTTCTGGGGCAACCATTTCGCCACCTCCATCCGCAAGGGTGGGCAAATGATGGTGATGATCCCGGGCATGGAGCGCGATGTCATCCGCCCGAACATCTATGGCCGGTTCGAGGATATGCTGCTTGGTGTCACGCGGCATCCGGCCATGCTGTTTTACCTCGACGCGAACCAGTCGTTTGGGCCCAACTCGGTTCAGGGCAAGCGGCGAAATCGTGGGCTGAATGAGAATTTGGCCCGCGAAATCATGGAGTTGCACACGCTTGGTGTCGATGGCGGATACAGCCAGGCCGATGTCACAGCCTTTGCCAAGGTCCTGACGGGCTGGAGCTTCTATTGGCAGACCGAGGCGCTGGGCGGCAACTTCGTGTTCTGGGGCGGCAATCATGAACCGGGCCCGAAAACGATCCTTGGCAAGACCTATGCGGAGGCGGGTGAGGCCGAAGCGGTCGCCGTGTTGCGCGACCTTGCAAACCACCCCTCAACGGCACGCTTCATTGCCCGCAAGCTCGCCGCACACTTTGTTGCGGACGATCCTCCGCCAGCCCTTGTCGAGCGGCTGCGGCGTGCGTTTCTGGATAGTCGCGGCGATCTCGCTGTTGTCGCCCGCGCGCTTGTCAACGCGCCTGAGGCGTGGAGTTCGTCGCAGACCAAACTCAGGACGCCGACTGAATTTGTGGTTGCGGCACTCAGGGCCACGGCTGCACAGCTGCCCGTGCAGAACATCCTTGGCATCCTGAACAATCTGGGTCAGCCCGTGCTGGCGCCGCCCTCGCCGAAAGGTTTTGCGGATGATGCCGCAACCTGGCTTGCGCCCGACGCCATCAAGACACGCCTTGATTGGGTGTCTGCGTTCTCCGGCAGATTTGGCGACCGGCTGGATCCGGTTGCGCTTGCCAATGATGTCCTGGGCGGGCGCTTGACTGACGAGACTTTGACGACCGTTCGCCGGGCCGAGACGCGGCCTCAGGCGATCGCCTTGCTGCTCATGTCCCCCGAATTCCAGCGCCGGTGAACATCATGCTCTGTGAAACGCCAGATCTGTCGCGCCGCTCGGTCCTCCTGGGCTCCGGCGCCCTGTTTGCCTGGAGCTTCATGCCGAAGCTTGCCTCAGCCTCGACGTCCACCCGCGATCCCCGTCTTCTCGTCATCGTGTTGCGCGGAGGTCTTGATGGGCTCTCGGCGGTGCCGCCCGTTGGTGATCCTGCCTATGCGGCTTTGCGTGGCGGGCTTGCCATGTCCACCAGCGGGCCGGGCGCAGCCGTGCCGCTTGACGGCATTTTTGCGCTCAATGCCGCGATGCCAGAGTTCCTGCGGCTTTACCGCGCCGGGCAGGCGAGCGTGATTCAGGCCGCAGCCTCGCCCTATCGCGAGCGCTCACATTTCGACGGGCAG
Organism: Hyphomicrobiales bacterium; assembly: GCA_027487195.1. Lineage (GTDB taxonomy): Bacteria > Pseudomonadota > Alphaproteobacteria > Rhizobiales > UBA4765 > JAIYEB01. The sequence continues at coordinate 9,857 of JAIYEB010000204.1, forward strand.
GATGTGCTTGAGTCGGGCATCCCCTCGACAGGCGGGCGCGATGGCTGGATGGCCCGTGCGCTTGGTGCGCTGCCCAAAGGCGCTGCTGTGGCACCTGTGAAGGGGCTGTCGATCGGGCTTACAACACCGCTCATCATGCGCGGGCCGGCTGAGATCACGACATGGGCCCCGCAGACCTTCCCCTATGCGAACGATGACACGATCCGCCGCCTGATGTCGCTTTACGAGGCGCGTGATCCAGCGCTGGCCCGCGCCTTGCGCGGTGGGGTCGAGACCGAAGCCGTTTCGAAGACCATGGGCGAGACCGGGCGCAACGCTGGTGTCGGCGATCCCGTGCGGGCGTTCCCCGATCAGGCCGCAGCGGCTGCGCGCTTCATGGCCATGCCGAATGGGCCAAGGCTTGGCACGATGAGCTTTGATGGATGGGATACACACGCCCAGCAGGGGCCAAGGGATGGTCGTCTCGCGCGTCTGCTTGGCGCGCTTGATAGCGCGCTCGCTGCTTTTGAGCGTGGCATGGGGCCAGCGTGGAAGGACACTGTTGTGGCCGTCATCACCGAGTTTGGCCGCACTGCGCGCGAAAACGGCACGGATGGCACCGATCACGGCACTGCAACAACCGCGTTTCTTGCCGGTGGTGCACTGAACGGCGGCAAGGTGATTTCAGACTGGCCGGGCCTTGCGCCAAACCAGCTCTACCAGAACCGCGATCTTGCGCCGACAACCGACCTCCGGGCAGTCCTGAAAGGGGTTCTTGCAGATCATATCGGCATGCCCGAATCGATCCTGTCGCGCGTGGTGTTTCCAGGATCGGAAACGGTGAAGCCCATGAAGGATCTGCTCAGGGCCTGAGGCCTGTCATCGCCAGATGGTCAGGCTGGCTAGACGCCGGTGGAGCCGAACCCGCCAGTGCCGCGCTCGGTGGCACTCAGGGCCGAGACGACGCTGATCGTGGCCTGCACGACAGGCGCAATCACGAGCTGGGCGATACGCTCGCCGCGCGCGATGCTGAAGACCTGATCGCTGTGGTTGATCAGGATCACCATGACTTCGCCGCGATAGTCGCTGTCGATGGTTCCTGGTGCGTTGAGCACGCCGATCCCAGACTTGATCGCAAGGCCGGAGCGCGCGCGCACCTGGCCTTCAAACCCCAAGGGGATGGCAATCGAGAGACCCGTTGGCACAAGGCCACGGGCACCCGGCGCCAGGATCATGGGTTCGTTCGCAGGGACGGCAGCTCGGAGATCAAGGCCCGCAGCGCCAGCGGTCTCATAGCGGGGCAGCGCAAGTCCCTCGCCATGGGGCAGAACACGAATTTCAAGCAGCGGCGCGCTCATGAGGACAGACGCTCGGCAATGCGTTGGGCAAGCCTGCGTGCCACATCGACCTTGGATGCCTTTTCCCAGCTCTCGACGCCAGAGACGGTGACAAGATGGACCGTGTTGTCGTCGCCGCCCATGACGCCTGAGCCGTCCGAGACATCGTTGGCGACAATCCAGTCGCATCCCTTGCGGGCGCGCTTCTGGATGGCGTGCTCGATAACCTTTGTGGTCTCGGCTGCGAACCCGATGACGAGACGTGGGCGGGCCTTGCCCTTGCGCGAGACGGTTGCGAGAATATCAGGGTTCTCGACCATCGCGAGGGTTGGTCCGCGTGCGCCCAGAACCTTCTTGATCTTCTCATCGGCTGCACGCGCTACCCGCCAGTCCGCGACGGCAGCGCAGGCCACGAACGCATCGGCTGGCAGGGCGTTCTCAACCGCTGCCAGCATTTCGCGCGCGCTTTCAACAGCAATGGTCTCAACGCCCTGGGGTGCAGCAATGCTGACCGGGCCCGACACAAGGGTGACGTGCGCGCCGAGTTCCGCAAGTGCGCCGGCAATCGCGTGGCCCTGTTTGCCGCTCGATCGGTTGGCGATGTAGCGAACCGGATCGATCGGCTCATGGGTTGGACCTGAGGTCACGATGATATGGCGCCCGGCCAATGGCCCATCGGCTCGCGCCATAAAGACCGGCTGGGGCAACGGGGCAGGGGCAGGTTGTGGCTTAACCTCAGGTGCGGGAGCCTGGGTTGCGGGCTCGAAAGTCTTCTCAGGTAACGGCAGGACCGTGGAATGGCCGAGCGCTGCCTCAATTGCTGCGAGAATTTCAGCTGGCTCCGCCATTCGCCCAGGGCCGAATTCGCCGCAGGCCATTTCGCCCTCATTGGGGCCAACAAACAGATGCCCATCGCCACCAAGGGTTGCGAGGTTACGCTGTGTTGCGGGGTGAAACCACATGCGCACATTCATGGCCGGCGCCAGCAGAACCGTCTTGTCGGTTGCAAGCAGCACAGTGGATGCGAGGTCGTTCGCCAGCCCATGGCTCAGCTTGGCCATCAAGTCGGCAGTCGCAGGCGCCACAACAACCAGGTCGGCAGCGCGAGAGAGCTCGATATGCCCCATCTCGGCTTCGTCGGTCAGGTCGAAGAGTTCGGTGAAGACCTTGTTGCCGGTCAGCGCGCCAAGCGTCAGCGGGGTCACGAACTCAGCGCCTGCGCGTGTCAGAACGCTCTCGACCTCAACGTGCTGCTTTCGCAAAAGGCGCACGAGTTCCAGCGACTTGTAGGCTGCAATGCCGCCGCCCACGATCAACAAAATCCGCTTTCCACTCAGCATCGGCGGCACTGTCCCTCAGAATCTCGGCCACGTTAGTCGAGATCGCTGAATGAGGAAACAACGGGTCAGTTCGCGCCCTCGAGCAGCCGGCGTGCGATCACCTGCGCCTGGATCTCGCCAGC
>JAIYEB010000171.1 GCA_027487195.1 Hyphomicrobiales bacterium
ACGTGGACATCCGAGCGGATCTCTTTCAGGCGTTCCTTGTGGCTGACGCCGAAATGCTGCTCTTCGTCGACGATCAAAAGGCCGAGGTCCTTGAAGGCGATCGTCTTGCCAAGAAGGGCGTGCGTGCCAACAACGATGTCGACAGTGCCCTCCGCCAGACCCTTCTTCACATCCGCCAGTTCGCGCGCCGTCACGAGGCGCGAGGCCTGGGATACATTGACCGGAAGCCCGGCAAAGCGGGTTGAGAATGTCTTGAAGTGCTGGCGTGCAAGCAGCGTGGTGGGAACAACGACCGCAACCTGCTTACCTGAAAGGGCTGTGACAAACGCAGCCCTGAGCGCGACCTCGGTCTTTCCAAAGCCAACGTCGCCGCACACGAGCCGGTCCATGGGCTTGCCGGAGGCCAGATCTTCCAGAACCGCTTCAATGGCAGCTTGCTGGTCCTCGGTCTCGTCATAGGGAAAGCGCGCCCGGAACTCGTCCCATGCGCCCTCAGGTGGGGTCAGCACCGGCGCGGTGCGGGTCGCACGTTCCGCCGCAACCTTGATCAGCTTTTCAGCCATGTCGCGCAGGCGTTGCTTGACGCGCGCCTTTCTGGCCTGCCACGCACCACCGCCGAGCCTGTCGAGCTGCACGTCGGTTTCATCAGAGCCGTATCGTGACAGGAGCTCGATGTTCTCAACCGGCAGGAACAGCTTTGTGTCGCCCGCATAGTGGATTTCAAGGCAATCATGCGGTGCGCCTGCGGCTGCAATTGACCGCAGACCGACAAAACGCCCGATCCCGTGCTCGACATGGACGATCACATCGCCTGGCTGCAGTGATGTGGCCTCGGCGATGAAGTCTGACGCCTTCTTCCGCTTCTTCTGGACGCGGATCAGTCGATCGCCAAGGATGTCCTGCTCTGACAACAGGGCAAGCTCGCCAGCGATAAGCCCGTGGTCGAGCGGCATGACGCCAAGCGAGACAGATCCCTTGGGCGTCGTCCAGACGTCCGACAGTGTCTCGATGTTGCGCACGCCTTCAAGGCCATGGTCGGACAGGATCGGCCCAAGCCGGTCGCGCGCGCCATTTGACCAGCATGCAAACACGACGCGCTTCTTCTGCGCTTGCAGATCGCGCACATGGGCCACAACGCTTTCAAAGACATTGACGCGGCCGGCCTGGCGTTCTGGCGCGAAGTCGCGACCAGGTGTGATGCCGAGGTCGACGACAGCGCCACGGGTACCGGCAGCCTCCATGAAGGGCGACAAGCGCGCGTGGGCGGATGCGCGGATACGCTCAGCCCATTCCTCAGGGCCGAGGTAGAGACTTGTTTTTGACAGCGGCTTGTAAGACGTGCCGTCGCTTGCCTGATCAAGGGCGCGTTTTCGCGCATCCTGATAGTCGGCAATTGTTTCAAAACGCGAACCGGCAGCCTCTTCGGCAAGATGGTCGAACAGGAGCGCAGTCCCGGCAAACACATCAAACAGCGTATCAAGACGCTCATGAAACAGCGGCAACCAGTGTTCCATGCCCTGATGGCGCCGCCCCGCCGACACCGCGTCGTAAAGCGCATCGCCGCGTGGCGCGCCGAAGGTGGACAGGAACCCCTGCCGGAAACGCTTGACCGCCGCCTCGTCCAGAAACACCTCGGACACTGGCACAAGATCGATGCGCCTCAGCTGGATCGTCGAGCGCTGGGTCTCGGGATCAAAAAGCCGGATCGCGTCCAGCGTGTCGCCGAAGAAATCAAGCCGCCAGGGCTCAGCGGAGCCGGGTGGAAACAGATCGAGAATACCGCCACGCACGGCATATTCACCGGTCTCGCGCACTGTTGAGGTCCGTGCATAGCCATTGTCTTCAAGCCAGCGGACGAGCCCATCCATGTTCACAGAGTTGCCAACGGCAGCTGAGAAGCTGCGCTCGGCAAGGATCGTGAGCGCAGGCACGCGCTGAACCATGGCATTCACGGTTGTCACGATAAGGGTTGGCTTGTCGCCGAGTTGCGAGCGGGCAAGCCGCGCAAGCGCCATCATGCGGCGCGCGGAGATCTCTGGGTTGGGCGAAACGCGGTCATAGGGCAGGCAATCCCAGGCCGGCATCTCAAGTGTCAAAAGATCCGGCGCAACAAAACCGAGCATGCGCGTGAAGCTTGCCGCCCGCTCGGCATCACGTGCGATAAAGACAAGGCACGGCTTGCCCGCCCTGCCGGGCCTGGCTGCGGCCTGGCGCGCAAGCTCTGCCGCGATGAATGCGGAATAGCCGTCAGGCACCTGGCCATAGGTGACTGGAATATCGTCGAGGGCATCAAGCCTGATCGCAGAGTTCATGTTCACCCGAGATGCATCGCAACAAGGCGGCGAAACACTGGCGTGTCATAGTTTGTTGGAACCGGTGCCTTGCCCGTGACCCAGGCAAAGATGTCCCGATCCGGAACTTCCATCAGAAGCTCGAAAATCGTGAGATCATCGTCCGACATGTGCGGCAGCTCCGCATCAGCAAAGCGGCCACAGATCAGATCGTTTTCCTTTGTGCCGCGGTGCCACGCCCGAAACAGGGTGCGGCGGCGGCGCGGATCAAGCTCTGCGCTCGACAGTGAAGTGGACATCAGCGCCCTCTTTTGGAAGGCCGCGTGCATACACGAGCTGACCGGGGCAAGGAAGGCCGCAAATTGTGCGGTCAGCCGTGCGCGTCAAACCGCGCAATCAATTGGGTCAACATCCGGTCGCATTCGGACAGTTCAACAAGCGGCACGAACTCATCGGGCTTGTGCGCCTGCTCGATCGATCCAGGCCCAATCACCACACTTGGCACGCCGTAGCGCTGGAAGAAGCCAGCCTCGGTTCCGAAGGCAACCTTGGCAGGATGTCCAGGATACAGCGCTTGAACCGCGCGATGGATATCCGAATCAGGGGCTTCATCAAGCGCCGGGACATCACCGAGGCTTTCAAATCGGATATCGGCCTGAAGCGTGCCGCGCCTGGATTGGGGTATCAGGACCGTGTGCACGAAGGTCTCGATCTCATTGAACAGGACATCGGCGCTCGTTCCGGGCAAAACCCTCATGTCGAACAGGAAGCTGCAATTGAGCGGCACGATGTTGGGGCCTGAGCCACCCTCGATCAGATTGCATGAGATGGTTGCGTGCGGAACGTCAAAACCCGTCGCACGCGCGCCGGAACGTGCTTCACGTGCCGCAAGATCGGAAATGAAGGTTGCCAGGCGCGCAGCTGTCTCGATTGCGTTGACAGCATGCGGAGCGAGCGAGGAATGGGCTGACGCGCCGGTGATGTGCGCGCGGTACACGCGCCCGCCCTTATGGCCGGTGACGAGGCGCATCGAGGTCGGTTCACCGACAACGCAACCCGAAGGCTTGATTCCGGCGCGACGCAAATCCTCAATCAGGAATGGCACGCCCCGGCACACCTGCTCCTCGTCATAGGTCAGCGCCATATGGACGGGCTTGCCACCTTTGCGCTGACCAAGTGCAGGCGCACGCGCCAGCATGGAAGCCACAAAGCCTTTCATGTCGCAGGCGCCACGCCCGTAGAGCTTGCCGTTGCGAACTTCCGCGCGGAAAGGATCGCTGGACCAGGCCTGCCCCTCAACCGACACCACATCCATATGGCCGGAGAGGCACAAACCACCCTCGCCTTCGCCAAATGTCGCGAAAAGATTGACCTTGTCGCCGGCGAGCGACCAATCCTGACGCACGCTGGCGCCGCACGCTTCGAGATGAGCGCGGCACCAATCCGCCATCTCGATGTTGGAGAGGTGGGTCGTGGTATCAAACGCGATCAGGCGTTCAAGGATGTCGACAGTTGCGCCATGGGTCATGGACGCAGAATGACGCAACCCCAGCGCCCGGCGCAAGGCATGCCGGGGCTGTCAGGCGTGCATAGCGCCTCAGCTGCCAGACAGACGCGCTGTCGGGGCTCCAGCGGCACGCGCATCGCGAAGTGCGCCTTGCGCTGCCTGGGGATCGCGGATCGGGCCAACGCGGACCTGATGGAACGACAGGCCGCCAATCGAGACCTGTTCGATGTTCAGCGATCCATGACGCGAGAGGCTGTCACCAATCCGCCGTGCCTGTGCCGCATCGCGGAATGAGCCGACATGGAGCACCTGAGCTCCCTGAAAGCTCGCTGGCGCTGCAGACAGGGGCTGGGGTGGTTGAAAGCCACCAAGCGATGCCGGGCCCGGCCGAAGTGGCGGCTGCGGAACAAGGCTGATTGGCGCAGCAGTTGCAGCCGGCCCAGACAGGCCAGCCGGAACCACGGCCGGGGCTGGCGCAGCGGTCGCTGCCGGCACCACCTGTTGCATCAGGCCCGAGAAAACAGGACCGGGTTGCTGGGATGCCGGTGCTGGTGCTTGCGGTGCAACCAGACCACCAAGTGCTGCGGTTTGCAGCGCCTGATCCCGTGGACGCTCAGGCGGGAGCGGCGTCAGGCGATCCGTCAACGCCTGGCGAACGGCCTGCGCCTGATCGACACGGGGGAGCTCTTCGTTTGCAGCGACCTGCGGAGCGCCTGGGCCGGAACGTTGTGCAACGGCAGTGGCCGAGCCACCAGATGCAGGCTGGCGCGCCCAATCCGGCACAGGTGCCAGAGCCGCAACCTGGGTTGGCGACATCGGCACGCCATGCTGGCGGACGGTCGTCTGCAACCACTCGTCATCATTGCCATCAAGCGGCGCGCGCCCGACATACTGGACACGCACGTTGCCAACGCCCGCGCGACGCAGGTCGAGAAGCATGGCAGCGCGCTTTGAAATGTCGATGATCCGGTTATCGTGATAGGGGCCGCGGTCGTTGACCCTCAGGACGACCGAGCGGCCATTGGCGGGATTGGACACCCGAACATAGGATGGCAGCGGCAAGGTCCGATGCGCTGCTGACAGCGCGTACATATCGTACAGTTCGCCGTTGGCGGTACGCCGGCCATGGAAATCATCGCCATACCAGGATGCGTGACCCCGATTGTCATAGGTCGGATTATGCGCGGGATGATAGGTCCGACCCCGGATCGTGTAGGGGCGGCCAACGCGATAAACGCCGCCGCCACGCGGAACCGCCTGCCCTGGCTGCACAACGCGCTGAGATGCCGAAACGCCAAATACCGACGGTGAAAAGCCCCTGGGGCCAGTCTGCTGCTGGGCCTGCTGGCCTGCGCAGGAAGCAAGGAACAGTCCGCATGCGCCGACAACGCAAGCTGACAAAGCGCGTCGAGCGCGCGAAATGTAAAGAAAGCTCGTCACGCAGAACACCCCGGAGCCCAAAGGCAACGCACGCGCGCAACCTTAGT
>JAIYEB010000117.1 GCA_027487195.1 Hyphomicrobiales bacterium
GCAAAGTAGGAACCGCGCAGCTTTGCGCGAAACGACAGGAACCCGATCACCCAGCCAACAGCGCCACCCGCTGCAATGCCGAGCGGCAGCGCAAGCCATGGGTTGATGCCAAAACGGACCTGAAGGACAGCCATGACATAGGCCCCGGTGCCAAAGAAGGCGGCGTGGCCAAATGAGAACTGCCCCCCATAGCCGCCGAGGATATTCCAGCCCTGGGCTGCAAGCGTCACGATCAGCGCGAAAACCATGAAATTGATGAGCTGGTTTGAAGCGCTCACGAGCGGCAGCGACGCGAGCAGGACCGCGACCAGCGCAATGATCGCATAGGGCTTCAGGCGCGTCATGCCTTCGCCCCGAAAAGGCCCGTTGGCCGGACCAGCAGCACGAGAATGAAGATCAGGAAGATGCCGATCTGACCAAGGCTTTCGCCCATGAACAGCCCCGAGAGACTTTCGACAACGCCGATGAACAGCCCGCCAATCAATGCGCCCGCCACCGAGCCCATGCCGCCCAGAACGACAATGGTGAAGGCAACCAGCACAAAGGCGTTGCCGATCCTGGGATTGACCAGGAACGTTGGCATCAGGAGGCAGGCCGCAATCGCAAGGCAGGCCGCACCAATGCCGAAGGTGACGGCATAGATGTGGTTCACATCAATTCCAACGAGCGCTGCGCCGGTCTTCTCACGCGCCACAGCCCGGATGGCGCGACCGGTGTCGGTGCGCGCAAGAAACGCCCAGACCAGCGCCGAGGTCACGAGCACAACGCCAACCGCGATCACGCGCGGCGTGGACAGGAACAGGTTGCCAATCTCGATCACGGAAAAGCCGTAAGGCACATCGATCGAGCGCGTGTCCGATCGAAACCAGGCGAGCAAGCCATTCTCGATGATGATCGACAGGCCAAGCGTCACGAGCAGGATGTTGCTGTCATCCCCGTGGCTTGCAGGCCCGATGATGAAGCGCTGGACCACATAGCCAAGGCCAAAGAAGAGCGGCACGAGAATGAAGATGGCGAGATAGGGGTCGATCCGGAACGCCGAATGCAGCACGAACACGGCAAACATCGCCGCCGTCAGCGTTGCACCATGGGCGAAGTTGATGATGTGCAGCACGCCGTAGACGAGCGTCAGCCCAAGCGCGATCAAGGCATAGACCGCGCCGGTCATCAGCCCGTTCAGAACGGCTGAGAGGAGGATTTCCGGCGAAAACACCGGGCGGCCCGGCCTCAGGTCGCCGGGAACACCGGACGCGCGTCGGCAAAGGCATCAGGGAAGATGACCTTGATGTCGCCACCCTGAACCTGCGTGTTGACCGGGGCAGCGCCCTGGTTCTGGCCGTTCACAAACCGCGTCGGGCCATAGGGCATGATGTGATCAGAGAAGGTCGAGCTCTCAAGCGCCGTAATGATGCGAGCACGGTCAGCCGAGCCGGCGCGCTCAATGGCATCGACGAGCAGCATGACGGAGGAATAGTTCATCGGCGTATTGTACATCCAGAACCGGCCGCCCTGTTCAGCCAGGCGACGGACTTCGGCGGTCTTGGGCTTGCGCGGATCCGGCCAGTGATTGCAATCCATCACGAGGTTCGCAGCCTCACCAAACTCGCGCACGAAGCGGAAGTTCGACGCGGCTCCGTTCAGGACGGCGTAGATACCTTTCGGGCGAATGCGCTGCTGCTGCATGGTGCGGGCCAGAAGCACAAACTCGGAATAGTAGCTGGAGGGAATGACCAGATCCGGGTTAAGCGCGCGAATGCGCAGCGCGACGTTCGACATGTCGCGGGCGGGCGTCGGGTGCGGGATCGTCTCGAGAATTTCAAAGCCGCGCTGGGGCAATTGCGCCTGCATCAGGCGGGCAAGACCCGCGCCAAAGAAGCCATCTTCGTGGACGAGAACAACCGTTCGGGCCGGGCGACCGGCAGCTTCATTGAGCCGCTGAAGATTATCGAGCGCCTGGGCCGTGACAACACCAAAGCCGGGACCAAACCGGAACGTGTTCTTCAGCCCGCGGCCGACGATCTGATCGTTGACGCCGACGTCGACAATGAAGGGCAGATCATAACGGGACGCTGCCTGCGATGCTGCCAGCACGATGGGCGAGGCAAACCCGCCGACCACTGCCGCAACGCCTTCGCTGTGCATGCGTTCGACTTCCTGCGTGCCGCCTTCCGGGCTGGAGCGCGCGTCGCCAAATACCATCTGGATCCGCGCCCCGCCCATGGAGCGAATGCCGCCCCGGGCGTTCACCTCATTGATCGCAATCTCGGCACCGAGGCGACCATACTCACCGTCCTGGGCCAGAGCGCCGGTCACAGGCTGGAGAATGCCAATGCGAATCGGAGCAGGCTGGGCGCCGGCAACGAGCGGCGCGCCAATCGCCGCAACGCTTGCACCGAAAGCTGTTGTCTTCAAAAGATCACGACGGCTAAGACGGCTCATGGCAGACTCCGGTGCTGGGAAACTTGCCAATATGTGTTGCACAGTGCGAACGGGATGCAAGTGCCTTGTTGGATAAGGCGGCGTATCAACTTGGCTAACGACCGCGTGCATCTGAAGGAAAATCGCTTTATCCCATTACACATGCCAGCGCCCCGCACGCTCTTCGACAAGGTCTGGGATGACCACACGATCGCAACCCGCCCGTCCGGCGATGCGTTGCTTTGGATCGATCGACACTTTGTGCATGAAGGCTCGCACCACGCGTTCCGCCAGGTCGCTGGCAAGGGTCTCAGTGTAGCAGAGCCGGGCCTCACCTTCGGCGTTGCCGACCATTATGTCCCGACACGTGGACGCCATGAGCCCATTGCCGATCCGGCCATTGCCCAGATGGTCGCCGACCTCAGCGCCAACACGAGCCGGCATGGCATCGAGCTGTTCGGCATCTCTGACCCACGCCAGGGGATCGTCCATGTGGTCGGGCCAGAACAAGGCCTAACGCTGCCTGGACTGACAGTCGTGTGCGGCGACAGCCACACCTCGACCCATGGCGCGTTCGGCGCCATTGGTTTTGGCATTGGTGCCTCTGAAGTGGCGCATGTCCTGATGACCCAGACGCTGTGGCAGCGAAAGCCCAAGCGCTTGCGCATTTCCATCGACGGGAAGCCCCTGCCCGGCGTTGGCGCCAAGGACTTCATTCTCGCCATCATCGCGCATATCGGCGCTGACGGAGCGCGCGGTCATGCCATCGAGTATGCAGGCTCGGCTGTGCGCGCGCTTTCCATGGCCGGGCGCATGACCATGTGCAACATGTCGATCGAGGCCGGTGCACGCTGCGGGATGGTCGCACCGGACGAGACGACGTTTGCCTATCTCAAGGACCGCGCATTTGCACCAAAGGGTGCGCGTTGGGATCAGGCGCTGGAGGCGTGGTCCGCACTGAGCGGGGATGCGGGCGCGGAGTTTGATCGCGAGATCAGGCTCGATGCTGCAGAGATTGCGCCCATCGTGACATGGGGCATCACGCCGGAAGACGCGTTGCCCATTACCGCAACCCTGCCCGATCCCGTGCACGCCAAGGACCCGTCGCGCGCCGCTGCCATCCAGACTGCGCTCGATTATATGGGCCTGACAGCCGGTATGAAGCTCAGTGATACGCCGATTGATCGCGTCTTCATTGGCTCCTGCACCAACGCCCGCATCGAGGATTTGCGGGCAGCCGCTGGCGTCCTTGCCGGCAAGACCGCGCGTGTTCCGGGCCTTGTTTCGCCAGGCTCGACAGCAGTCAAGGTTCAGGCCGAGGCTGAGGGTCTCGATCGCATTTTCATCGCGGCCGGCCTTGAATGGGTGGATGCGGGATGCTCGATGTGCGTTGGCATGAACGGCGATCTCGCACGCCCCGGCGAACGGGTGGCGTCATCGACAAACCGCAATTTCCGTGGCCGGCAGGGACCGGGAGTGCGCACGCACCTGATGTCGCCGATCATGGTGGCAGCTGCGGCCGTGAGCGGGCGTCTCACGGATGTCCGGGAGATGTTGCCATGACACCGGTCAAGCATGTTTCAGGCCCCGCGGTTGCGCTGGCGTTGGCCTCGGTCGACACGGACCAGCTCATCCCCGCACGCTTCATGAGCCGCCCTCGTTCGCAGGGGTATGGCCATTTCCTGCTCCATGATCTGAGACGTAACGGCGACGGCCAACTCAATGCCGATTGGCCGCTGAACCGGATTGAAGATGCAAAAGTGCTGGTTGCACGTCGCAACTTCGGGTCTGGATCGTCCCGGGAGGCTGCCGTTTATGCGCTTGTCGATGCCGGGTTCGGCGCCGTGATTGCGCCAAGCTTCGGCGACATCTTTCAATCAAACTGCGTCAAGAACGGCCTCGTGCCGGTGCGGCTTGAGGATCACGAGGTTGAGACCTTGATCGCGCATCTCCTCGCGGAGGCCGGCGCCATCATCGATGTTGATCTTGATCAGCAAACGGTGCGCGCCGCAGGACATGTGTTTCGCTTCAGCCTCGACCCGGTCTGGCGCGAGCAATTGATGAATGGCTGGGACGATGTCGACGTGACCCGGTCGTTTTCAGCCCAGGTGGAAGCTTTTCGCGCGCGCGATCGCGCACGCCGCCCATGGGCGCGACCGGCCTGATCAGCCACCCCCCAGAACATTCGTCACAGCCTCCGCCAGCGCTTCCAGCGACAGTGGTTCAAAGCGGAAGACGACGCGGTGCGTGCCTGCTGGCACTTCAACGCCGCGGAAGATCAAATTGGCTTTGAGAAGCGGGACACGCCGACCGTCAATCTCGGCCACCCACCCCGGGTACCAGAGATCATGCAGAACAAGAACGCCACCTGTGGCACTGGAGGCCGAGACCTCGACGCGGTTCGCGCCATATCTCACGATCGAAGCCTCGCCTCGCGCAGCTTCTTCCGGATAGGTCGCCTGCAAGGGGGTAGCAGCGTCGACCAGCGCCACACGAGAGGAATCGAAGTTCGGGATGGAATGCGCTTCAATCATGGCATCTGAATCGACCAGGCGCATATGGGTTGCCATCACGACACGCGGGGTTGCCGGCGGCAACAGGTAGACCCAGACCTTGGGGCCTTCGAGAAGCGGCGTTGCCTCAAAGGGCGGCACATGTGCCGGAAGTCGCGAGATCGGGCGATCAAACACCACAATTTCAATGCCCAGAAGCCGGGCCATCATGGAGTGGTAGCCGCGGAACGTACGCGGAAATCGCCTGAGATTGATGTCGCCGGCATTTTCGCCGGGCCCAATCGCGCGCTGATAGGCATCGAGGCGCAGCGGATTGTAGCTCACCGTGTCTTCAATCCCGTGGGCCATCGCAGCATTCATCCACGGGCCAGGCAGGCCGACAATCTCGACGCGGGGCCGGCGTCCATCGCGGGTCAGGTTGCGCAGCGCGTGCGTCACGGCATCGATCACCGCGCGCTCATCAGGGGCCGGCGCTTCCAGAACGGCGTAGCGGGCACGGGGCTCGGCGTTGACCATCGAGGCACCGTTGCGCCAGGCCAATTCACCAGCCGTCAGCGCAAGGCCGATACCGACCAGCGCAATACGCGCCCGC
>JAIYEB010000235.1 GCA_027487195.1 Hyphomicrobiales bacterium
GTCCATCACGGCGATGTCGTCGGCAAGCTCCCAAACGAAGTCGAGATATTGCTCGACGAGCAGGATCGCCATGTCTCCGCGCTGGCGCAGATAGCGCAGCGCAGCGCCGATTTCCTTGATGATTGAGGGCTGTATGCCTTCGGTCGGTTCATCGAGCACGAGGAGCTTTGGTCGCATGACGAGCGCGCGGGCGATGGCGAGTTGCTGTTGCTGGCCGCCGGAAAGGTCGCCGCCGCGTCTGCCGAGCATGTCGCGGAGCACGGGAAACAGGTCGTAGATCTCGGAGTGCACAAACCGGTCGGCGCGCTTGAGGGGTGCAAACCCGGTTTCCAGATTTTCCCTGACGCTCAGAAGAGGAAAAATCTCGCGGCCCTGTGGCACATATCCAAGTCCGAGGCGCGCGCGGGCGTAGGCCGGAAGCGTGCCAACATCTGTACCTGCCAGTTCGATGCGGCCTGCGCTGATGGGTTGGTGCCCAACAATGGCGCGTAGAAGCGAGCTTTTGCCCACGCCGTTTCGACCAATGACGCAGGTAATTGCGCCTGGGCGCGCTGAAACAGACACTTTTCGAAGCGCCTGGGCTGCGCCGTAGGAGAGGTCGATCTCACTGACCGTCAGCATCATCAGCGCCCCAGATAGACTTCAATGACACGGGGATCGGCCGAGACAGCATCCAACGCGCCCTCTGCCAGAACAGCGCCCTCGTGCAGGCAAGTGACCCTGCAGCCGAGCATGCGGACAAAGTCCATGTCATGTTCAACGACGACAATGGTGTGTTCTGCGTTGATCTCGCGCAACAGCGCAGCAGTTGTCTCCGTTTCCGCGTCCGTCATGCCGGCCACGGGCTCGTCAACCAGAAGCAGTTTTGGGTTTTGTGCCAGCAGCATGGCAATTTCGAGCCATTGCTTCTGCCCGTGTGAAAGGGCGCCAGCCAGGCTGTCGCGCATCTCCAGGAGCCGCACCTTGGCGAGCACAGCGTCAATCCGGTCGACATCTACCCGCGAGCGCAGACCAAACAGCGCCGACCAGGGGCCGCGCGGCCCCGATAGCGCCAGCAGAACATTGTCGGCAACGCTCTGACTTTCAAAGACTGTGGGCTTTTGAAATTTTCGCCCGATACCAAGTTCTGCGATCTCGGATTCATCAAGCTTCGTCAGGTCCACGCTGCCGGCAAACAGGGCCGTGCCACGGTCCGGGCGGGTTTTGCCCGTGACAATGTCCATCATCGTGGTCTTTCCAGCCCCGTTAGGCCCGATGATGGCGCGCAGCTCACCCTTGTCCAAGGTCAAGGACAGGCCGCGCAGCGCGCGATAGCCATCAAACGAGACTTCGATCCCGTCGAGATAGAGGATCGAGGGGGTGACCTGATTGGGGTCCGCGCGCGTCATGCCCCTGTCTCCGGCTGTGGCGGGGCAACCGGTCTGGTTCGCGCCTTCCATGCAGCCATTAGGCGATCCACAAGGCCCATGATGCCTTTTGGCAGTGCAAGGGTGACAAGGATAAAGATGGCGCCGAGCACAAACAGCCAGTAGGGCGCGAGGACCCCCGTCGTGAAGGCTGTCTTCATGGCGTTGACGGACAGCGCGCCAACGACCGCGCCAATCAACGTGCCACGTCCACCAACCGCCACCCAGATCACAGCTTCAATCGAGTTGGCTGGTGAAAACTCTGACGGGTTGATGATCCCGACCTGGGGAACGTAAAGCGCGCCTGCAAGCCCCGCCATCATTGCAGACACCGTAAAGACAAGGAGCTTGTGATGTTCAACGCGGTACCCAAGAAAGCGCGTGCGACTTTCTGCATCCCGGATGGCGACAAGGATCTTGCCATAGGTTGATGCAACCATGATCCGGCACAGGACGAAACAAGCCGCAAGCGCCAGAGCCGACAGGGTGAACAGGGTAAGCCTGGTGCCGGAAGCCTGGACTGAAAATCCGAGAATATCCTTGAAGTCGGTCAGGCCGTTATTGCCGCCAAAGCCCATGTCATTGCGGAAGAATGCCAGGAGCAACGCATAGGTCATGGCCTGCGTGATGATGGACAGATAGACGCCGGTCACGCGGGAGCGAAAGGCAAACCAGCCGAACACAAACGCAAGCAGGCCGGGCACCAGAAAGACCATGATGGCTGCATAGATAAACCAGTCAAAGCCAACCCAGGCCCAGGGCAGCTCGCGCCAGTTCAGGAAGACCATGAAATCAGGCAGGACAGGGTGGCCGTAGACGCCACGCGTGCCAATCTGGCGCATCAGGTACATGCCCATGGCGTAGCCGCCGAGCGCAAAGAACGCGCCATGGCCAAGCGAGAGGATCCCGCAATACCCCCAGATCAGATCGATCGACAGGGCGAGAAGCGCATAGGTCAGATACTTGCCATAGAGCACAACCGAGCCATTCGAGACGTGAAACTGAGAGCTCTCGGGGATCACGGCATTGGCGAAAACAACCCAGGCTGTGATGACGGCGAGAATGATCAGGAACAGCTTTGATCGGCGGTCCAGGATCGCGTGGGCGTCAGCGTTGATCATTGCTCGATTGCCCGCCCTTTGAGCGCGAACAGTCCACGCGGGCGCTTCTGTATGAACAAGATGATCGCGATCAAGATGATGATCTTGCCAAGGACGGCGCCTGCCACAGGCTCGAGAAGCTTGTTCGCGATCCCAAGCGTCAAGGCACCGACAAGGGTCCCCCAGAGATTTCCAACGCCGCCAAAGACGACAACAATGAAGCTGTCGATGATGTAGCCCTGGCCAAGGTTTGGCGAGACATTGTCGATCTGCGACAAGGCAACGCCCGCAAGCCCTGCGATTCCTGACCCCAGCGCAAAGGTCATCGCATCAACGAAGCCCGTGCGAATGCCCATGGCGCTGGCCATGCGCCGGTTCTGCGTGACCGCGCGCATTTGGAGCCCGAGCGAGGTTGCCTTCAGGGTGATGAGCAGGCCGGCAAAAATCGCGATTGCAAACACCACGATCCAGAGGCGACCGTAGGTGATCGAGAGCCCAAAGAAATCGAAGGCACCCGACATGTAGGATGGCGAGCCAACCTCGCGATTGGTCGGCCCGAAAGCGGTACGCACGGCCTGCTGCAGAACCAGGCTGACGCCAAAGGTCGCAAGCAAGGTCTCAAGCGGACGGCCATAGAGATAGCGGATGATGCCGCGCTCAATCGCAATACCGACAAGCGCCGTGACAAGAAACGCCAGCGGGATGGCAATTGGCAACGACCAGTCAAACAGGTGCGGCGCATGCGTCCTGATGAGTTCCTGAACCACAAACGTGGTGTAGGCGCCGAGCATCACCATTTCGCCGTGCGCCATGTTGATGACGCCCATCACGCCGAAGGTAATGGCAAGCCCAATCGCTGCCAGCAGCAGCACAGAGCCGAGCGAGATGCCGGCCCATAGATCCTGAACCCGCGCAAGAACTGCAAGCCGCGCTTCCATGCGCTGAATTGCGGCATCAAGATTGATCGCCAGTGCGCCGGGCTGTGTTTCGGCCCGGATCTGGCGCAACAGGGCCAATGTCCGTTGATCGCCACGCGCAGCCAGAGCCGCAACAGCCGCCTGGCGTTCGGCCTCGCTTGTATCAGGCAAACGCAATTGGATCGCAGCGCGCGCCTGCTCCATGACTGTGCGAATGCGCGGGTCTGTCTCCCGTGTGATGGCGCTTGCAAGCGCTGGAAGTGCTTCCGGATCCCGCCCGCGCAGAACAGCTTCTGCCGCCCGCATGCGTTGAGCTGGGTCGGGCGATATCAAGGTGAGTGTGCCAAGCGCACCTTGAAGGATGTTGCGGATTCGATTGTTGATCCGCACCGTATCAAGGCGGGCAGGCGCGTCTTGAACAGATGCGCCTGATGCAGCGTCAAACAGCGCGCCGGCGGCATCGCGGAAGTATACGCGCCGCGTCGTTGGATCAAATGTCAGGCGCCGGTCGATCAGGGCTTGTAGAACCGGCTCTGCAAGCGGGGAGGCCGCGTCAACCACAGCTTCGATGCCTGCAATCGTGTCTGGGAACGCGTCGGTTGCAAAGCGCGCTACGGCGGCTTCATGACCCGTGTTTGCGGCGACCTCCACAGGCAGACCCATCATGCCCAGCGCAAACAGCACTGCGGCCACCCATCGCACCGCTCTTGTCATGTGTCATTGGCTCCAGAAGCAGACGAAGCCGGCCCCTTCGTAAAGGGGCCGACGTTGGATACGGGCGCTAGAGCCGAGATCAGGTCCCGCAGCGGTTCGTGCGAACGTTGAAGTTGCCGCACTTGCGCACGACCCAGTCTGCCTCGAGGTCTTTCGAGCCTTCGAGGAAGTCAGACCAGGCATCGCCAGGAACAAGGCCCTGGGTCTGCCAGACCACGTCAAACTGCCCATCGGCCCGGACCTCACCAATCATCACGGGCTTGGTGATGTGATGGTTCGGCAGCATTCTCGAAATGCCACCGCTCAGGTTGGGGGCCTCGACGCCAGGCAGCGCCTCGATGACGGCGTCGGGTGCAAAGCTCCGTGCCTTTTCAACGGCCTTCACCCACATGTTGAAGCCGATGAAATGGGCTTCCATCGGGTCGTTGGTCACTGCGCGCTCCGAGCGCTTGAACGTGCGCCACTGGCGAATGAAAGCTTCGTTGAGCGGGCTCTTGACCGACTGGAAGTAGTTCCATGCCGCGAGATGGCCGACCAGCGGGCGGGTATCAATGCCAGCAAGCTCTTCTTCGCCAACCGAGAACGCGATCACGGGAATGTCGGTCGCGCGAACGCTGAGATTGCCCAGTTCCTTGTAGAAGGGCACATTCGCGTCGCCGTTGATGGTCGACACCACGGCTGTCTTCTTGCCCTGCGAGCCGAAAGCCTTGATGGCCGCAACGCGGGTTTGCCAATCGGAGTGGCCAAAGGGCGTGTAGTTGATGGAGATGTCGGCTGCGGCCACGCCTTTTGACAAGAGGTAGGCTTCAAGGATGCGGTTGGTTGTGCGCGGATAGACGTAGTCGGTGCCTTCGAGCACCCAGCGTTTCACTTCGCCGCCGTCTTTCGACATCAGGTAATCGACCGCAGGGATCGCCTGCTGGTTTGGCGCTGCGCCCGTGTAGAACACGTTGCGCTCGCTCTCTTCGCCTTCATACTGAACCGGATAGAACAGGATGTTGTTCAGTTCCTTGAAGACCGGCAGCACGGATTTCCGCGATACGGATGTCCAGCACCCGAAGACCGAGGCAACGCGATGCTGGGAAATCAGTTCCCGCGCTTTTTCTGCAAAAAGCGGCCAGTTCGAAGCGGGATCCACAACGACAGGCTCCAGCCGGCGACCGAGCACGCCGCCCTTGCGGTTTTGATCCTCGATCAGCATCAGCATCACGTCGCGCAATGTCGTTTCCGAAATCGCCATCGTTCCCGAGAGCGAATGCAGAATGCCGACACGCACAGGGTCTGTCTGGGCAATTGCAAGGCTCGGCATGGCCAGCGTTGCTGCGGCGCCTGCAGCGCCTTTCAGCAGCGCACGCCGGCTCGGTGATACGAAGTTCGTCTTCATCATCAAAGGCTCCCCGAAGCGATGAGCCAACCCCCTGTCGGCCCTTCGTCGGTAATGCGATTTGCATGAACCATGCCATGTAGGACGCTAAATGTGCCGATAAGCGGTAAACCCATGAAAAGGCTGCAATAAGAAAATTATTCTCTTTCTGGATTATTATGCTTTGTGTTTAGGTATTTATCGTAGGTTGCACGCTTAGGCAGCAGGTCGCATTTCGGTTTTTACTTAGACATGCTTCAAAGATAGGCAGGCCTGATCTTGCGGCGAGATATGTTGATGAGCGCTCAGGGATGGCTTGCCCGCAGCCGCGCAATCACCCTATAGAGGGCGCGCTGGAAGGGTGGCCGAGGGGTTTAAGGCAGCGGTCTTGAAAACCGCCGTGGGGGAGACTCCACCGTGGGTTCGAATCCCACCCCTTCCGCCA
>JAIYEB010000330.1 GCA_027487195.1 Hyphomicrobiales bacterium
GACGTGTAATCAAACGGCGCAACGAGCGAGGCATCGGCATACTTGAAGCTTGAGGTCATCGCGATCTGCGCGACGCCACCGACAATTCCAGTGAGGACCAGGAGACCGGCCTGGCCCGGTGTTGGCCAGACCCAGCCAAACGGCAGCGACAAGAGCGCAATCAACGCACCACCGACCGAGAAGTAGAACACGATCGTGTAAGTGCCTTCCGTCTTGGTCATCTGGCGTACGAGGATTGTGGCAAAGGCTCCCGTGAGCGCGCCTGCAAGCCCAGCGATCGAGCCAAGCAGCGCCGTTGAGCCTGCTGCAGTCCCGCCTGTACCAAGGTTCGGCCAGAGCATGATCAAAACGCCGATGAGGCCGCACAGAACCGCAGACCAGCGATAGATGCGCACTTTTTCTTTCAAGATGACGGCAGCAAGCACAACCGTGAAAATGGGTGAGGCATAGCCGATGGCGGTTGCATCATGGAGCGGGATCATCGAGAGCGCGGCAAAACCAAGAAACATCCCGGCGCCACCGATCACGACACGAAGCGCATGCGCCCAGGGGTTCTCTGTCTTCAGATCCTCAATCAGCGTTCCGCGCCAGACCAGGATTGCGACGATTGGAATGATGGCGAAAAACGAGCGTGCTGCCATGGCCTGGCCAACCGGCACGCCTGAGGTCATGACGGCCTTTGCGCACGCTCCCATTACGGCGAACATCGCGGCCGAGTAGAGCTTCAATAAAATTCCGCGAAGAGGGCCCGTCACACTGCAAATTCCTTCATACGAAGATGTCGCATGCACAAAAGCTGATCGCAAACACTAAGCGTCGTGTTGGTGTTGGACCTGATATGGCGTCTGATTTAGCCGCGCCGGGCGACCATACTTCCGATCATCGACACCAGGCATAAGCCGATCATCAGCAGAGCCATTGGCAAGGCCGTCGCAACGGCAAGCCATCCCGTAAACCAGCTGACGATGGCCGAAAGGCCCATCTGACAAAAGCCCAGCAGACCAGAGGCCGCACCTGCCGCTTTGGGATCAACTGAAACGGCGCCTGCAATGGCATTCGGGAGCAGCATTCCGTTGCCAAGCGCCATGATGAATACGGGCGCAAACAGGGCCAGCGGGTGCATGACAGGCACGATGGCGAGTGCCGCAATGAGTCCGGCCCCGGTCAGACCAGCCAGATTTCCATAGGCGATCAGGCGCTCACCGCCCAGCCGCTCGGACAAACGCCCGGCGACGAAGTTGCCGCTCATGTAGCCGAAAGCCCCGAGGATGAACCACACGCCATAGATCGTCTTGTCGATCCCCATCACGTCGATGACGAGGTAAGGCGTCCCGCCCTGGAACGCCCAGAACATGGCGGACGTCGGCGCAATGACAAACAGGAAGGCGACAAAGCGGGTCTTGCCCAGGAGCGCCTTTGAACGCGCGAAAACCTCTGCGCCCGTGGTGTTTTGCAACGACACAGGGCGCGTCTCCGGCATGACGATGAAAACCGCAACCAGCGTCACCGACCCGAGGATGGCGCAGGTCAGGAAGATCGCCTGCCAGCCAAAGATCGTATCAAGCAGGCCTCCAAGGCTTGGCGACAGCATTGGCCCGATCACCATGCCCATGGTGACATAGCCAAGCATGGCCGCCGCACGCCGCGGTTCGTAAAGATCACGCACGATGGTGCGCGCCAAAGGCACGCCAACGGTTGCACCAAGCGCCTGGAGCACGCGCGCGGCAATCAACTCGTTGATTGACACCGCAGCGACCGCGCCAAGCGAGGCTGCGACATAAACCAGAAGACCACCGATCAGGACCGGCCGGCGACCATAGCGGTCCGAAACCGGCCCAAGAATGATCTGCGCGACCGCCATGCCAACGAGGAACAGCGACAGCAGGAGGGCCACTTCCGCGCGCGATACGTTGAGCGTGGCTTCAAGGCCGGGAAGGGCCGGCAGCAGAATGTTGATCGAGAACGGTGAGATCGTGGCAAGCAGAATGAGGACAGCCAGAACCAGGGCGCGATTGCGCTCCAACGGGTTCAAGGCGGCATCCGTCATAGCGGCGCACACGCCGCAGCAAGCCATTTTGACGTTTCACCATCCACCAACGGACCAATCTCCTCCAGCACACGCCGGTGATAGCTGTCGAGCCAGACGCGGGCAGGCGGAGACAGAAGGCGCTTGATGATCAGGCGACGGTCGATCGGCGCAAGGGTCAGCGTCTCAAACCCCATCATGGCCCGCCTGCCGCCCCTCGGCACGACTGGCTCTGTCACAACCACGAGGTTTTCGATCCGGATGCCATAGCGTCCCGGCTCGTAGTAGCCAGGCTCATTCGACAGGATCATGCCGGGCTCAAGCGGAACGCTGGAGACCTTGGCGATCCTTTGCGGCCCCTCATGCACCGAGAGGTATGCGCCAACGCCATGGCCGGTCCCGTGGTCAAAATCGAGGCCAGCCTCCCATAGGGCGCGGCGCGCAAGCACATCGATGTTTCCGCCGGTCGTTCCTTTCGGAAAGCGCGCACGGCTGATGGCAATCATGCCTTCAAGGACGAGGGTGAAGCGCTTTTTCATCTGTGCGGTGGGCTGACCCATCGCCAGTGTTCGGGTGATGTCGGTTGTGCCGTCGGCATACTGGCCGCCTGAATCGATCAGGAACAGGCTGTTTTGATCAAGCGCCCGGTTCGTGGCGTGGGTCACCCTGTAGTGGATGATGGCGCCGTTCGGCCCACTGCCGGAGATCGAGGGAAACGACAGATCCTTCAGCGTGTTTGTTTCCTGGCGAAACTGCTCCAGCCGGCGTGCCACATCGATCTCGGTCAGGCCTGGCTGTGCAGCGTGCGCGTCAAACCAGGCGAGAAACCGGACCATTGCAGCACCATCGCGCTGATGGGCTGCGCGCGCGCCTGAAAGCTCGGCTGGCGATTTCCTGGCCTTCAACAGCAAGGTTGGATCCGCGGCGCCGATGACTTCGCCGCCGGCGGTCTTGACGATCATGCCAAGGGCTGCAGGCGCCGTTGCCGGATCGATCAGAACGCGGGCGCCTGTAGCGGCGATACCCGCAAGGCTCTCGCTCAGCGCCTCATAGGGTTTGATGTCGCAGACCAGCGCCACGGCCTTCGCGGCATCCGCCGACAGTTTGCGCTTGTCGATGAACAGGAGGGGCCGGCCTGAGACCGGCACAATCATCCAGGACAACGTGACAGGCACGTGTGGCAGATCGCCGCCACGAATGTTGAGGAGCCAGGCAATCGCTTCTGGTGCAAACACAACCGCATGGCTTGCACCGGCGGTCCTGATTGCGTTTTGAAGCGCTTCGATCTTGGCGGGCGCCCCCACACCAGCCAGCGCTTCGGGATGAATGACGACCGGAGCGTCAGGAAGTGCGGGTCGATCGGGCCATGAAGCGTCGAGAGGATTTCCTTCAACCATGGCAAGCGTTGCACCCACCTTTTCGGCGGCGGTGCGCAGGCGCTTCAACTGGTCTTCCGTGTGAAGCCACGGGTCGACGCCAAGGCGCGCCTTCTTGCGCAAATTTGTCTCAAGCCAGGCTTCCAGACTGGTTTCGACGGTCGATACAATCCGGAAAACCGATGGATCAACCTGTGCCGCAATCTGCTGCAGGTAGCGGCCGTCCGTGAAGGCCGCCGCTTTCGATTTCAGCACGATGGCCGCGCCCGCAGAGCCGGTAAA
>JAIYEB010000442.1 GCA_027487195.1 Hyphomicrobiales bacterium
CCAACCGGCGCATTGAGCCCGGTACCAACCGCTGTTCCGCCTTGCGCGAGTTCCATGAGGAGCGGCAGCGTGCTCTCGATCCGGTTGATCCCGTTTCTCACCTGCATGGTGTAGCCGGAAAACTCCTGGCCAAGCGTGACCGGCGTTGCATCCTGCGTGTGTGTACGCCCGATCTTGATGATGTCGGTCCACGCCTTTGCCTTGGCATCAAGGGCTGAATGGAGATGACGCAGCGCAGGCAGCAGTTCAGCAACGACCTCGACCGCGCACGCAATATGCATGGCTGTCGGGTAGGTGTCGTTCGACGACTGGCTCATATTGACGTGGTCGTTTGGATGGACCGGCTTTTTCGAGCCCATCACGCCGCCGAGCATTTCAATCGCGCGATTTGAAATCACCTCGTTGGCGTTCATGTTGGACTGGGTTCCAGACCCGGTTTGCCAGACAACGAGCGGGAAATGCCGATCGAGCTTGCCGTCGATGACTTCCTGGGCTGCTGCGACGATGGTCCGGGCAATATTGGGATCGAGCCGGCCAAGCGCCGTATTGGCTTCCGCAGCCGCGCGCTTGACGACGCCCAGAGCGCGGATGATCGGGACCGGCTGTTTTTCCCAGCCAATCTTGAAATTACCGAGAGAGCGCTGGGCCTGCGCGCCCCAATAGACGTCGTTTGCAACCTCGATTGGTCCAAACGTGTCGGTTTCGGTGCGTGTCCCGGCCATGGCAATGTTCCCTGAGCGATGCTGATCGACGGCGTTTAGCACTGGCATGGGCGGGTGGCCAAGCCTTCCGCGCCCATGCGCGTGTTTGCGCACACCGTATCGTGAGTGCTGCGAACATGCCGGTGTGCGAAAGGACAGGATAAAGAGAGATCCAGATGCTGCCATGGACTGACCGAACCGGACGATTGTCCACTCTCAAGCTCGCCGTCCTCATACTGGCGGTTCTGCCCGCGCTCTACATTGCGTGGCGGGCGGGGACGGGCGATCTCGGCATCCGGCCGATCAAGGAGGCGCTGCACGAGACCGGCACGCTCGCGATCCGGTTCTTGATTGCCTCACTGGCCGTAACGCCGCTGCGCCATATCACGGGCCAGACGAGGCTCATCCTTGTGCGCCGCCTGCTTGGGCTGACGGCTCTTGCCTATCTGATGCTGCATTTCGGGCTCTACATCGTCGAGCAAAACTATGTGCTGTCAAAGGTCTGGTCCGAGATCGTGCTGCGCACCTATCTGACCATTGGTTTTGTCGCACTGCTGATCATGCTTGTGCTGGGCGCGACATCGTTTGACGGCGCCATCAGGCAGCTTGGCGCTGAGCGCTGGCGCCAGATTCATCTCAGCGTCCATGTCGCGGCTGTGCTTGGTCTTGTCCACCATCTGATCCAGGCCAGGCTTGATGTGACGCCTGCGCTGATCCTTCTGGGCATCTATCTTGGCCTTGTGCTTCTTCGCGTTGCGATCAAGGCCCGCATCGAGCTTGGCGTGCCGGTCTTGATCGCTGTTGGTGTCGTTGCGGCGCTTTTGACCATGGGCGCGGAAATCGCCTGGTACGCAGGCGTCAGGCGCGTGCCGGCCTTCTTGATGCTGCAGGCGCAGCTTGATTTCGAAGCGGGGATCAGGCCGGTCTGGGGCGTTCTTGGTGCTGGACTGGCGCTCGTTGTGTTGCGCCTGTCGTTCAGGCCCCAGCCAAAAAAGCGGGAACGGGCCGCTACTTCTTCCTGAACTTGTCCAGGCTCACGACTTCCGCACCAGCCTTCGGCGGCTCATCGACCGGGCGCTCGGGCGGTGTCGGGACATCTGACGCGATGGGCGCGCTTGGTGCCTTCGATTTGCCGATCTTCGGGATCGAGGAGGATGTAGGCATCGCCTCGCCAGGCTCGGACCCTGCACCACGCGGCTGGCCTGCGGGGCGAAGCTTGCCCTCGGGCTTTTGTGTTGCCTGAGGCGTGCTGCGCTGGGTTTTCTGGTCGGGATCTACAGGCTCAAACTGCAGGCCAAACTGGACGGACGGGTCAAAGAAGCCCTTCACCGCGTCAAAAGGAACCAGCAGCCGCTCCGGCACGCCACCAAACGACAGACCCACTTCGAACGTATGCTCGGTCACACCAAGGTCCCAGAACTGATGCTGCAGGACGATGGTCATGTCATCGGGATATTGTTCGCGTAAGCGCGCAGAGACGCGCACGCCGGGGTAGGTTGTTGAAAATGCAATGTAGAAATGATGCTCGCCGGGCAGGCCGAACTTGATGACATCCTGCAGCACGCGCTTCACAACCCCGCGCAGCGCTTCCTGGGCGAGCAGATCGTAGCGAATGTGATCTTTGGACGGTGTCTGCGACATGATCTCGTTTCCCCGGTCCGCAGGCGGATTCGGATGAAGCTTACAATGGGGCAGGAGCCCGCGGGATGCAACGAAAGAAGAAGTGCAGGCTTCTGTTGCCAGGTGCCTGCGAACCCCGCCTTACGGTGCGACCCGCAAGGACTTAATTTCGATTAATCAAACC
>JAIYEB010000201.1 GCA_027487195.1 Hyphomicrobiales bacterium
CAATGGGCTTAAGCGCTTGCACCAACGCCCGGGATCGGCGACGAGACCCGGATGACGCCACGGATATTCGATCGCTCGCTGGTTTTGACGCGCCGCCTGCGTGCCGAGCAGGCCGGTGCGCGACCGAATGTGCTCATGGCCCGTGCGGCAGACGATCTTGCCGACCGTCTCTCGGCGACATTGCGGCGGTTCGAACGCGCCGTCGATATTGGTTCTGAAGGCCCGGAGGCGCTGGCCGCCCTGCTGGCAGCGGCCAGCGTTGGTGATGCGCTGCGTTTTGACCGTGTTACCGGCGCTGGCGTTGATGCGGTGGCTGACCCGGAGATGTTGCCGCTTGGTGCAGCAAGCGTCGATCTCATTGTGTCGCTGCTGTCGCTTCAGACGCTGAATGACTTGCCCGGTGCGCTGGTGCAGATCAGGCGCGCGTTGAGGCCGGATGGGTTGTTTCTGGCGGCGCTTGTTGGCGGTCGCTCGCTTCATGAGCTGCGTGAGGCGTTCATGCAGGCCGAACTCGAAATCGAGGGCGGGGTCTCACCCAGGGTCGCTCCGTTCGCCGATGTGCGTGACATGGGCGGGCTGTTGCAACGCGCGGGATTTGCCTTGCCGGTGACCGACGTTGACAGCTTCAGCGTGCGCTACAACAGCGCCGCTGGCCTTCTCGATGATCTGCGCGCGCTTGGCGCCACCAATCCGCTGGTTGAGCGACGCCGCACCCCGTTGAAACGGGCGACGCTGTCGCGCGCGCTGGCGCTTTATGAACAGCGCTTCCGCGATGCTGATGGGCGCATCCCGGCAACCGTCGAGATTGTATGGGTGTCAGGCTGGGCGCCACATGACAGCCAGCAAAAGCCGCTCAAACCCGGTTCGGCCAAGGCGCGCCTGGCTGATGCGCTGCGCGTGCCCGAGCACGGGGCTGGTGAAAAGGCCGGCAAATAGGACGCGAAAGCTTCTAGCGGATCAGACGTTCTTTCCCGCCCCAGCGTTCCGCGCGCACGAATGCCAACAGCCCGTCCCGCGAGGGTGCCGCCTTCTCCAGCGCGCTCACAGCCCGCCACGCCGTCGCTAGCATGCAGGACAGCACCGGCGCGCTGCCATGAAACGGTCGCTTCAGGATCGGCTCGAGCGTCGGCATGCCCGTTCCGAGCATGACGATGGCATCAAGGTCGTGCGGCAGTGCATCAAGGCCCGCCATCGCAGCGCCGGAGGGCAGCGAATAGATCGGGTGAAACGAGCTTGAGGCGTTGTAGGCACCCGATGAGGCCTGAACCGTGAAGCCGCGCGCCGTCCAGTAGGTTTCGCTCGCCCGCGTCAGCCCTTCTGGATAGGGCGACACAAGCCCAATGCGCCGCGCGCCAAGGACGTTCAGCGCATCCACAACGGCCATGGCCGAGGTCATGACCGGGACGCCGCTTCGCGCCTCGGCATCGGCGATCATCGCGGTTTCAGCAGCAATCCCGGCAAGGTAGGACGCGCCGGTGCAGGCAATTGCAATGGCTCCGACAGGTGCATTTGCAAACTGGCCGATCGCTTGCGGCATCGTTGCGAAATAATCGACCAGCCGCGCTTCTATCGTGGCAGCCGGGCTTGTGAGCCGCGCGTTCACGATAGCCATGCCACGCGGCATCAGGACCGCGAATTCCGGCTCAACCGTCGTGTTGGCCTGTGGGGTCAGGACCCCAAGCAAGCCGTGCGGTGCATAGGCCAGCGACATCTCACCTCCGGCGATTGACCCCAAGCTTGTCTTATCTATCATACAAGTTGAAGCAGACCCGGCAAGGGTTCTGGAGCGAGTGCGGATGCCAACCCATCCACGTGAAACGCCTGAGTATGGCCCTGTCAGGGGTATTCTCACGCCGATGGCGAATACGACGGTCGAGCCGGAGATGGGCGCGCTCCTGTCGGGCACGGTGCTGACGTCGCGCCTTGTCTCCACGGCGTCCGACAGTCGCCAGCGCCTCATCGACTACACGGACGCGCTGCCGGCGGGGCTGGCATCGTTTGATACAGCGCCGCTGGTGTCTGCGGGCTTTGCCGGCACCTGCTACTACCTGTTTGAGCCGCGCCGGGAGATCGATGATCTCGCGCGCATGTCCGATCAGGCCGGCTGTCCCGTCCACACCTCCACGTCGGCGTTGCGCCAGGTCTTTGCCCATTGGGGCGTGAAGCGGATCGCCTGGGTCACGCCCTATCCACAATGGTTGCAGGCCGAGGGCGCGCGCTACTGGGCGCACTATGGCATCTCGATTGCCGCGCGCGTGGGCTTGCCGGTCGATCTTCTCGATACGCGCGGGATCTATCGCCTGACGAGCGCAAGGGTCGAAGAGATGCTGGCCACACTCGATGTGTCCGATGCTGATCTGGTGTTGTTTGGCGGTACCGGCATGCCGACATTGCCCGTTCTCGCGCGTGGCGGCTTTGCACGCCCGATGATGTCGTCAAACCTTGCGCTCGCTGCCGTCATGATGGCGGGATCAGGTCACGTCGGGCCCGCGCTTGATGCGTTGCTCGCGCCATCCCATCCATGGCGTGCTCGCTTTCAGGCGACTTGACGATGCGCGCGTCCTGCCTTCAAACGCATCAAGCCAACAGCCCCTGGGCAACATGGCCAAGGAGCTGCCGATGACCTCTGCGCCCATAGCGCTGCAAGCCCCGTCGGACATTCCCGCGATAGATCTTGCTGGCGTCGAGAAATGGTATGGTACCCGCGATGAGCCGGTCTATGCGCTGTCGCCGACCGATCTTGCCGTCAAGGAGCGGGAGTTCGTCGTTCTGCTCGGGCCTTCAGGCTGCGGCAAGACAACGCTTCTGCGCATGATCGGCGGCCTCCTGGAGCCAACGTCCGGCAAGCTGATGGTTGAGGGCAAGCCCTTGTGGGAGGGCAAAACCCGTCGCGAGGATGCGCTTGCCGACCTTGGGATGGTGTTTCAGGATGCCAACCTGTTTCCCTGGATGACCATCGAGCAAAACATTGCCTTGCCGCTCGAACTCAAGGGCTGGACGAGAGCCAAGCGTTTTGAGCGTGCCCATGAGCTGTGCAGCCTCGTTGGCATATCGGGTTTCGAAAAGCGCTGGCCGCGTGAACTCTCGGGGGGCATGCGCCAGCGCGCTGCCATCGCCCGGGCGCTGTCCTACAACCCCAAGATCCTGCTCATGGATGAGCCGTTCGGCGCGTTGGACGCGATGACGCGCGATGCCATGAACCTTGAACTGCAGCGCCTCTGGATTGAAACCGGCAAGACCATCGTGCTCGTGACCCATTCGATTGGCGAAGCGGTGTTTCTGGCCGACCGCATCGTGCTTTTGTCCCCAAGGCCCGGCAAGATCGATACGATCCTGGATGTCCCGTTCGCGCGCCCACGCACCACGGATGTCCAGGCCTCGCCGGAGTTTCAGCTGATCGTCAAGCGCCTGCGCCACCGCCTTGCGGAGATCTCGTAATGAGTGATGTCGCCTCAACACCGGCCCCAGAGCGCGTCGCTCCGCCAGCATCGCTTGCAAAGGCGCGCTTTTCACGCGAATCGGCGCTGCCCTGGATCACCACGCCCCTGTTGCTTCTGGCTCTCGTGACGACCTGGCATCTCTACGTCGACTGGTCGAAGATCTCGGCGTTCATCCTGCCATCGCCCGCATCGGTCTGGACCGAGTGGCTGAACCTGCTTCAATCGCCGCGCGCCTGGAACCATACGTGGATGACGGTCTATGCGACGCTGACCGGCTTCTTCTACGCGCTCATCATCGGGGTTGGCCTTGGCGTCATGATTGCCCGCATTCGCTGGCTGGAACTGACGCTGAACCCGTTCATTGTCGCAACCCAGGTCATCCCGAAGGTAGCGCTTGTTCCGCTGTTCGTGGTCTGGTTTGGCTTTGGCATCACGTCGAAGGTGATTGTGGCGGCTGTGCTCGCCTTCTTCCCGATCCTGACGAATACGGTGCTGGGCGTGAAGTCGATTGATGAGGGCCATCGCGACGTGATGACCAGCCTCAACGCCACGCGCTGGCAGGTATTCCGCCGCCTCGAATTGCCATCGGCCTTGCCCTACATCCTCACGGGCATGGAGGTCGGAATCGTCCTGTCGATCATTGGCGCGATTGTCGGTGAGTATCTCGGCGGCAATGTCGGGCTTGGCGCCATGCTGATTGCGCGCATGAACGCTTTTGAGACGGACGAAATGTTCGCCGTCCTGATCCACATGTCGCTCCTGGGCTTCCTGTTTTACTTCGCGATTGGCGCGCTTCGCAAACTCCTGATTCCCTGGCACGCCAGCGCCAAGGCGCGAAACTAGGTCAAGTACTTCGAGGTGCGCTCGATTGCGGTCTGCGGATTATTGCTGTCAGTGCGGCCGCAGGCCTGTCATCGCTGCAATTCTCATGTTCCAATGCACATGTCAGATGAAGATCTGATGCGTTGTCGGGGTCCCTCGCCAGATTTCGACCGTGCATGCGCGCAAGTGCATGGGCCCCCCTCCTATCAGACGCTTCGCATCGGGCGCGGAACGCACTAGCTTGGGGTTTGTTCCGTTCTCGTGAGGCCTGA
>JAIYEB010000232.1 GCA_027487195.1 Hyphomicrobiales bacterium
ACAACGGCCCATCCCAAGGCGCGTCTCGCGCTTCAGCGCGCCAAGCGCCGTGATGCCACTATCAAGAGCCTTGTCGATATCGCTAAGCGCCACCTCTTCACATCGACAGATGATGGTCTCAGGCGTCGCCAGCTGATCGAACAAAACCGGTGCGCGATAGAGCGACCACAGCGCTGCCTGAAACGCTTCATGATCAGCGCGCTGCGCCTGCCAATGCGCCTCTGCGGACAGGTCTTCCGCAGATAGTCGTGCGCCAAGGTCTGCTGCAATTTGCGCGGCTGCAATCCGCCCGGAGACCTCGGCAATACGCGCACCGCCAAAACCTGCGCCATCGCCGGCCACGAAGACATCGTGCCGGCTGCTGCGCCCCATCTCATCGCGAACCGGCTTCATGAAGCGCCAGCGCTCATCATGAATGTGCTGGCACAACAGCGCACGCGCCAATTCGCTCGATGGCACAAAGCCCATCCCAACACAGAGCGTATCGGCTTCAAATGCCCGCACTTTCAGTCGATCCGGCGTGCCATCTGCGCCAATCGGCGCAATGACAATGCGTGCCACACGCTCAACGCCCTCTGCCCTGATCACGGCATGGCCGTGAATGACGGGAACGCGCGAAAGCGCGACACGGGCGCGATAGGCGATGCCATCGCGTACGAGATCAGGGCTTCGCGCGGCCATGCTCATCAGCTTGCCAAAATCAGTGGCGCGAGGCTGAGGCGCAGCCTCCACAAGGGCAACCACTTCGACACCCGCACGCAGAAGCTCGGCAGCGAGCTGAAGATTGAGCGGTCCATTGCCTGCAATCAAAACACGCCGGCCCGGCACAATCTGGTCTGAGCGCAGAAACGTCTGTGCAGCCCCCGTCGTCATCACGCCAGGCAGCGTCCAGCCTGGAAATGGCACCGCGCGCTCACTTGCGCCAGTTGCAAGCAGGGTCCGGCGCGGCTTGACCAGGGTCAGCCCGTTTTGATCAGACAGCATCAGCCCGTCTTCAAACGGGGCCGCAGCGGTCGTGCTCGACCTGATCTCTGCCCCCGCGCGCCTTGCCTCATCAATCAGCCTGCGGCCCTTGCGATACTGAACATCAAGCTTCGCATCATTGATTGCGAATGGCCCGGAGGGCTGCTTGAAATACTGCCCGCCCGGCATTTTCCGCTCGTCAACGAGGAGAACGCGCAGGCCGGCACGCGCGGCGACCGCAGCACCCGCAAGCCCTGCAGGCCCTGCGCCAACAATCAGCACGTCGGGGCTCAGAGGTGCCTTCGCGACATGCGCCGGCATTGGGGCGGGCATGCTGGCTCTCGGCTTGTGACGGGTGACAGAAAGCCCGTCCTTAACCGGTTCGAGACAGGCCCGGCGCGTTGCGCCACCAACCATGACAAGACATTCATGGCAGGCCCCCATGCCGCAGAACGGGCCACGGTCTTTGCCGGAGCGGGTCTGGCGCATGGCCAGTTTTCCTGCCGCAACCAGCGCAGCGCCAACGCTTTCGCCCGCCCGCGCTGGCACCGCTTCTCCTTCATATGTGAACGTCAGCGAGGCCGGCCCCGGCATGATGCCGGCGCTTGAAACCCGCCGCCCGGTCACAGGCACAATCCGTTCGCAGCGCGAACAATCATCTCACATAGCTCGCGCCATTGACGTCCACCGTCGCCCCGCTCAGATGTTTGGCGCGACCACTCGCAAGAAATGCAACCACGTGGCCGATGTCTGTTGGCGGAACCCACTCACCCATGGCGAGCCCTGCAGTCACATTCGCCTCGCCGCCCTGGAGCGCTGCAAAATCCTCGGACATGCGGGTTCGCACGACACCTGGCGCAACGATGTAGGATTGGATGTTGTCGCGCGCATAGCCGCGCGCAATCGTCTGGGCCGCAGCTTTCACGCTCGCCTTGGTCGCAGCATAGGAAATCATCGCCGGGTTTGTGACGCCGCGCTGCGCAGCCCAGCTTGATATCGTCACCAGCGCACCGCCGCCCTGCGCCTTGAAGTGCCGGACCGCATGACGCATCAAACGCGTGGGCGACAGGACATTGACACGGAACTGCTGGTCCCAGGCCTGATCCCAGGCGGCAATGTCATCTTCAATGCCACCGGTCCAGAGCATGATCGCCGCGTTGAGGACAACGACGTCAACCCGCCCTTTCCACGACACTGCATCCGCAAACAGGCGATCGATCTGCGCCATATCGCCGGCATCTGCACCAAGGAAAGTCTTTTGCCCGGCCGGCACGTCAGCCAGAGCGGCTTCAGCGCCTGAACGATCGCTGTTGTAGTGCGCAATCACGCTTGCGCCCTCCGCGCCAAGAATGCCTGCGGTTGCAGCACCAATTCCCTTCGAAGCGCCGGTCAGCAGAATGATCTTGTTGTCGAGCATGCCCATGTGGCTGGCGTTCCGGCTGAGAAAAATCTGGATGGGAGACCCTGGCAATGACGGGTAGCATTGCTTCGCTATGCGAACAACCGTGCGGTAGACGAACTCCTGCTTGCCCGAAGGCATGGAACCAGCATAGCTTGCCAGTGAAGCCTTCCGGCGCGCAAGCGCCCGTGTCGGCCAACGCGATGGGGAGGTCCCTTGCATCTGGTTTTGAAGGCGCTCGATGGCCTGAACAAGGCTGTCTACTATGCACTCGGCTTTGGGCTTCTGGCGATCACCGCAGTTGTCTTCTGGCAGGTCATGGTCCGTTTCGTCCTGACAGCCGTCGGGATCAATATTTCCTCACCGTGGACCGAGGAAGTTGCCCGCTACATCCTCATCTGGTGCGTGCTGCTCGGTGCAGGCATCGGATGCCGCAAGGCTCAGCTCATTGCCCTTGAGTTTGTCGTCCGTGCCGTTCCTGGGGTCTTGGGACAGGCCATGCGTTACGGCTCGATGCTGCTGTGCCTCGTCTTCTTCCTCATGCTGATCAATGTTGGCTGGCAATTCGTCCAGATCATCGGGCGCACCGAACTCTCCCCGGTCATGCAGATTCCAAAGACCTGGGTCTATTGGGCGCTGCCAGCCGGCGCGTTCCTGATGGTGATCAACACCATCGGCCTCATCCTCGAAGCCATTGTCACCCGACGCGACATTCGCGACATCGGTGGCCTGGCGAGCACGGACTAGTACCGCCATGACAATGCTGATGGTCTACCTCCTCGGGCTGTTCGCAATCGGCGTGCCGATCGCTTTCGCCCTCGGAATTGCGGCAATCCCTTTCCTGCTCGAGCGGCGCCTGCCCTTGATCGCCATTCCGCAGGTCATCTTCGATTCAATGGACAGCTTCGTCCTGATGGCGGTCCCGATGTACGTCCTTGCCGGTCGCCTGATGATGACCGGGGGCATGGCGCGCAGGCTGGTGGACTTTGCTGTCGCCATCATTGGCTTTGTGCGTGGCGGCCTCGCGGCCTCGACCGTCCTGACCTGCATGCTGTTTGCCACGATCTCAGGCTCGTCTGCCGCGACCGCTGCAGCGGTTGGCTCGACGCTTGTGCCTGAAATGGAGAAGAAGAAATATCCGCGTCCGTTTGCGGCGGCTGTCGTTGCCTCGTCAGGCGAGCTTGGTGTGATCATTCCGCCATCCGTGCCGATGATCATCTATGCCGTGATCGCCGAGGTTTCGATCTCGCAACTGTTCTTGGCAGGCGTGATCCCAGGCATCATGATCGGCATGTCCCTGATCCTGACATGCATCGTTGTGTGCACGATCAAGGGCTACGGCGAGCGCACGCCGTTCGTGCTCAATGCCTACCTGTCCAACCTTTTGCGCGCGACATGGCGGGCCACGCTGGCGTTGATGCTGCCCTTCATCATTCTCGGCGGCATCTATGGCGGGTTCTTTACCCCAACTGAGGCGGCGGTTGTCGCTGTTGTGTTCGCTCTGTTCGTTGGAATGGTCATCTATCGCGAGATCAGGATCCGCGACCTGCCGAAAATCTTTGCGGAATCGATGTTCACCGCATCGATCGTCATGATCATCGTCGGATTTGCCTTCGTGTTCGCCTATGTGCTCGCGCTGATGCAAGCGCCGCAACAGATCGCAGGCGCAATCCGCGGAATTTCGTCAGATCCCGCGGTCTTCCTGCTGCTCGTCAACCTGTTCCTGTTTGTCGTCGGCATGTTCATGGAAACATTCGCCGCCATCATCATCCTGGCTCCCGTGTTGGCGCCGGTCGCAACTCAGCTTGGCATCGATCCGATCCATTTTGGTCTGATCATGATCGTCAACCTTGCGATTGGCATGGTGACGCCGCCCGTCGGGGTCAACCTGTTCGTTGCATGCGGGATCGCCAGGATCACGATGGAAGAGCTGATGAGGCCTCTCGTTGTGTTCCTCTTCGTGCTCATCGCGAACATGATCGTGATCACTTACGTGCCCTGGCTGAGCCTCGCGCTCATTCGATAAAATAACAACCGGAGGAGACGAATATGAAACTTCTGAAGACCCTGAGCGCGGCCCTGGCCGGGCTTACAATGATGGCAGGTGCAGCCCATGCGCAGGCCCCGATTGAAATCAACATTGGCCATGTTCTGAGCGAGCGCAGCTTCTACCATGTCGCTGGCCTCAGGCTGAAGGAACTGGTGGAGCAGCGCAGCAACGGGCGCGTGCGCGTC
Source organism: Hyphomicrobiales bacterium (assembly GCA_027487195.1). Lineage (GTDB taxonomy): Bacteria > Pseudomonadota > Alphaproteobacteria > Rhizobiales > UBA4765 > JAIYEB01. The sequence goes on from JAIYEB010000232.1 coordinate 4,598, forward strand.
AATATCCAGTGCTGTGGCGCGCTTGGAAACGAAGGACGCCTGATCCAGTCGGTGCGCACGGGCGTCATCGATGGCGCGTTCCACGGCCTTGGTTCGATCGAAGGCACCATTCCAGAATATCGCGTCCTGTCGCTGCCACACATCTTTGACAATCATGCGCAGGCCGAGCGCGTGTTGCGTGGCCCGCTGGGCGACAGGCTCCTGCGCCTTGTCGAGCCTCATGGCATGATCGGTCTCGCCTTTGGTGCGATTTTCGAGCGCAACCTGGCAACGCGCGACAAGCCTGTGCGCACTGTTGAAGATCTGCGTGCCCTGAAAGTGCGCGTCCTCCAGACGCCGGCCTGGGTCCTCGCCTATCAGGCGGTCGGATCTCAGCCAACGCCGATGCCCTATGGCGAAGTGTTCATTGCGATGCAAAACGGCGTGGTTGATGGCGCAGAACTCTCTGCTGACGCCATGATCGCGGATCGCTTCATCGAAGTTTCGCGCCACTTCAGCATCACGCGCTTCCATCAATCAACGACCATGTTCGTCATGTCGCAGGCGCGCTTTGGTGCGCTTCCGGCCGACATTCAGGCCATCGTGCGCGCCGCCGTTCCGGATGCCGTGCGCGCGGGCCTCGAGTTCCATGCTCGCCTCAACGAAGACGGCATGACGCAGATGCGTGCCCGCGGCCTGCAGATCATTGAGCCGGATCTGGCACCTTTCCGCGAAGTCACGCGCCGGTCATGGGATGGCATCCTGAACGATGCCGGCCCGAATGGCCGCGCGCTCGTGCAGGAAATTGAAGCCGCCAAGCGCGCCCAGAACTAAGGGACTTTCAGACCAACACCCAACGTTCAGGGCCCGGAAACGGGCCCTGTTTCGTTGGAAGTCACGCGCGCTCAGGCCAAGGCCATAAGGTTTGCGTCATCCGCGTTGGGCGTCAGGCGCCGCCCTGCCCCCAGCGCCGGATATCGCCGTAGGCTTCCGGCACATGCAGCAGGTCGTGATGGCTGAGACCGCGCACGGTCACGAGGCGATGGGTGTGGGTTCCATCAGCTTCAAACGCATGCTCCAGATATCCAACCGTTTTGGCACCAAAGCCTGGCTGCCAGGGATCCGAGATCATGAATGATGTGGCCGGTGCCCAGATGTGCCGGCTTCCGCCGATCACGCCATCCCGGTACTGATGAACATGTCCGCAACTGATCACTTCAGGCAGGGTGCCGGCAAAGAGCGCGAGAAGATGTGCCCGGCGCTGGGGTGTGAGAAAGCGTGAGTGGCGCACGGTTTCGTCGAGCGCCTCATCGCAAACCGGCTTGTGAAGAAACAGTGCGAGCTTTCGCCCCGCAGCGGATGTGATGGCCGTCCGGATCATCTCATCCTGCGCGTTGGCTTCGATGAGATCCGTCCCAAGGATCAGCGCGTCGATACAGATCAACCGCCAGCCCGGAATGTCGATGATGCGCCCTGTTTGCGGAACATGGCGCATCCAGCGCGCCAGTCGCTCAGTGTTTGCGGGCTGGCGTGGATTGAACGACGGGTCGTCGCCCACATCGTGGTTTCCAGCGAGAAGCACGACATCAATTCCGATCTCGCGCTGGCGGCGTATGGCATGGGACAAGTCTTCGTCTGAATCAGCACCATCAAGCGAGATGTCGCCGGTATGGATCACGAGGTCAGGCGCCAACCTGCGCAAATCCTCGGCGATGATATCGAAATTGCGCTCAAAAACCGGCTTTGAAGCGGACAGGTGTGTGTCGGAGATCTGGGCAATGCGCACGGTCATGTTCTGACTTTCAGACGATTGAGACAAGCAGAGGCTGGCAATCATGCCAGCCCCCGCCATGGTTTTGTATGACGTTATACCCGGGGCAAAAGGCGACGGACATCGGCAGCCATGTCACGCTGCACATCCTCGGGCGACGCGCGCCCTTCAACGATGCGCGACAGCTGATTGACGATCGCCTCGGTGATGCGAACGGAGTTCGTGCCCGGAAACGGCGTCCATTGGATCATCAGGGGCATTTGCTCGGTCGCAGGGCGGAACAGGGGGTTTTCCGCGTAGAAGGCGGCGAGATGCTGGGGTTCGTCGAGCGCGAGCTGGTTGGTTGGAACATAGCCCGTGTTGCGAACCATGATCGAGGTACCCTCGACCGAGGTGCAGAAGCGCAGGAACGCGAATGCGGCCCGTTGGCGGGCTGGATCGCGCGTCGTGATCATGCCGCCTGCCCCACCGGTCGGCAGACGCCCGTTGGTGGCGTCAATGACCGGCAGCCGCGCGGTGCGCATTTCAAAGTTGCGCCCAACGGACTCGCGAACGCCGACGACCTGCGCGGTCGTGCGGAACATCATCCCAAGCTTGCCAGCGGCAAAAGCCTGCAGGTCGGCCGTGCCCGCATAGTTCGGCATGCCGCCTTCCTTCACCATGCGGTCCAGCAGGCGTAGGGCATTGAGACCTTCAGGCCCTGCAAAGCCCACGTCGCTTTCGTTGGCATTGAGCATCCGTCCACCAAAGCCGAACACGAGCGCAGAGAACATCCAGTCATCGCCCGGCCAACGGAAGAACATGCCTTCATTGCCATCGCCAAGACGCTTGATGGCTGCCGACCAGCGAATGATCTCGTCCCAGCTCGTGGGGAACTGATCAGGGTTCAGTCCGGCGCGGCGAATGAGATCGACATTGTAGTATGAGACGGGGTTCGATGTTGCCCAGGCGAGCCCAGCCTGGATGCCCTGCGCACGGCCAAGACCCAGGAGCTGTTCGGTGTAGCCAAGGCGACGCAGATCGCCGAGTTCGGCCATGAATGGGCGCAGATCAACAGCCAGATTGCGTTCTGCAAAAATGCGCAGACGATTGAGGCCCTGGAAGGTGATATCCGGCAGCTGGCCGGTTGCAGCACCACGCAAGATGAGCTGGGCACCATCTTCGTAGCTCGGCGTCGGGTTCACATAGGTCACCCGAACAGCGGACTGGGAGCGGTGGAACGCCTCAACGACGGCATCCTGCGCTGGCTTGAAAATCGCGGGCATGGAGTAATGCGCGCTGATTTCGACCGTTTGCGCTCGCGCAATTGCGGGCGCCAGGACTGCAGCGGTGCTGCCGGCCATCAGGCCCAAAGTGGTTCGGCGGGTCAATGTCATGGTGGTCTCCTGAAGAGTTGCCCCGCGTGCCCGGGGGCCGGGAGCGGTTGAACAATGATCAGCCCTTGAGGCCGGTCATGGTGATGCCTTCGATGAAACGGCGCTGCGCGATGAGGAACGCCACAACCAGCGGCGCGGTGACGAGAACTGCGGCAGCCATCAGTGCGCCGTAATCGTCGCCTGCTTCTTCGGATCTAAAGTACAGGACACCGAGGGCCGGCGTATAAAGTTCGCCCCGGGTGACAACGATCAGCGGCCAGAACAGATCGGACCAATGCGCAACCACGGAGAAGATCGCGAACGCCGTTGCTGCTGGCCACGCATTCGGCAGGATCACGCGCCAAACGATTGAGAACTCACCCATTCCGTCAATGCGCGCGGCATGGATCAGCTCATCGGGCATAGCCTTGAAAAACTGACGGAACAGGAAGATCGCGAACACGGAAATCGTGAACGGCGCGACAAGCGCGGTGAAGGTGTTGAGCAGGCCAGCGTTTGCGATTGCGATATAGAGCGGAATGGC
>JAIYEB010000326.1 GCA_027487195.1 Hyphomicrobiales bacterium
GCGCGGGCGAATTCCTACAGCCATAACAAGAAGATCGAACGGCAATTGCAGGTTGGCTTCGCCGGACTTCATCTTTTGATTCAGGTGGAGGATGGACGCCTCACCATCTGATTCAACTTGCTTTGACGTTGCCTGCAGAATGATCGCTATGTCCTTGTCCAGAATGGCCTTTTCCAGTTGGCGCGCGCCGGGAGCATCGAGCTGGCGCTCCATCAGGCGGTCCAGTACATGGATCAGCGTGACCTTCATTCCGCGCCGCTTCAGACCCCAGGCGGCTTCGATACCTAAAAGCCCCCCGCCAATCACAATCGCCCGCGATCCCGCCGGCAGCGCTTCCATGCGCTCGACATCCTTGGTGTCACGAAACGTCACGACGTTTTCGATGTCGGCGCCAGGAAGTGGCAGGCGCACAGGATCAGAGCCGGTCGCCAGAATGAGCCGGTCATAGCCAATGCGTTCGCCCGATGAGAGCGCAAGCTGGCGTATGGAGCGATCAATCGCAGTCACCCGTATGCCTGTGATCAGCGTCACTCCAAGCGCGGCATACCAGCCGCGAGAGCGCAGGCTGATGCCGGCAGCGTCCACCTCGCCAGCGAGGCGCGAGGACAGGAGCACCCTGTTGTAGGCAGGCTCGTCCTCTTCACCGATGACCGTGATGCGCATGGCGCCTGGCGTTGCGCGCTTCAGCAACTCCTCCACGAGGCGAAGCGAGGCCATGCCGTTGCCAACGATGACAAGGTGCTCAGGCAAGGTGTGCTCAGACATGGGGCTACTCGGCGGCAATCATCGCCGGCGCCTTGTGCCGGGCATAGAGGAACTCCAGCACCGCATGGCGGCAGCGGATGTACTCATGGTCCTCGACGAGATCGAGGCGCTTGCGCGGGCGCTCAAGCTTGACCGTGCAGATCTCGCCAATGGTCGCAGCCGGACCATTGGTCATCATCACGATGCGGTCTGACAGGAGCACCGCTTCGTCGACATCATGCGTGATCATGATCATCGTGTTGCCAAGCCGGGCGTGGATCTCCATGACCGAGTCCTGGAGGTGCGCACGCGTCAGCGCGTCCAGCGCTCCGAAGGGTTCGTCGAGCAACAGGATCTTGGGTTCCATGGCCAGCGCGCGGGCAATGCCGACGCGCTGCTTCATGCCGCCGGAGATTTCATGCGGCCGCTTGTCTGCGGCGTGTGTCATGTTGACGAGGTCAAGCTTCTGCATGACCCATTCGCGCCGCTCAGCGCGGGATTTCGTGCGGCCAAACACCTTGTCAACCGCAAGCGCCACGTTCTCGCGCACAGTCAGCCATGGCAGCAGGGAGTGGTTCTGGAACACGACCGCGCGCTCCGGGCCAGGTTCCGTGACCTCGTTGTTTTCGAGGACGACGCCACCCTTCGTGGCGCGCAGGAGGCCAGCCACAATGTTGAGGAGGGTCGACTTTCCACAGCCGGAGTGTCCGATGATGGACACAAACTCGGACTTTGCAATCGAGAAGTCGACGTTCCTCAGGACCTCGGAGGCAACGGCACCGCGGCGAAACGTAATCCCGACATCGACGAAGCGAAGGTAGGGTTTTTCAGGCATGCGATCCATGGCAGCGCTCCTCAGCTGGCCGCTGTGCCGCGCGTGACGCGGTTTGCGACGAAAGCAACGAGACGATCGAGAATGAAGCCAATGGCGCCGATGTAGACCAGTGCCACCACAATGTCGGAGAGCTTGGACGAGTTCCACGCGTCCCAGATGAAGAAGCCGATACCGACGCCGCCGGTCAGCATTTCAGCCGCGACAATCGCAAGCCAGGCCAGCCCGATGCCAATCCTCAGGCCCGTGAAGATGTAGGGCGCGGCCGATGGCACCATGACCTTGAAGAAAAACTCGATGGCGTTCAGCCTGAGGACCGCGGCGACGTTTCGATAATCCTGCGGGATGTTTCGGATGCCCACCGCTGTGTTGATCAGGATCGGCCAGATCGCCGTGATGAAGATCACGAAGATCGCGGAAGGGTTTGAGTCCCGGAAGGCTGCAAGCGAGATCGGCAGCCAGGCCAGTGGCGGGACCGTGCGCAGAACCTGGAAGATCGGGTCAAACCCGCGCATGGCCCAGACGGATTGTCCAACTATGGCGCCGACCAGCACACCCACAATGGCCGCGAGACCAAACCCGATGGCCACGCGCTGCAGGGAGGTGAGAACCCGCCAGCCCAACCCGATGTCCTGGGAGCCGGCGACAAAGAACGGATCAAGGATCAGGTCGCTGGCTTCGGCCCAGATGCGGGTGGGCGAGGGCAGCGTTGCGCCGGGTCTGTCAAAGGCGATCTGCCAGATCATGAGGATGACAGCGACAACGATCAGGGGTGGAACGACATTTTCCAGCAGGCTCTTGCCTGCGCGGTGCAGCCAGTTTGGTCGCTGCTCTGACTGTCCCTGGCTCTTTGCCGGTGCTGTCGCCGTTGTAACGGTCGTGGCGCTGGCGATCTCGCTTTTGCTCATGGCAATGGTCATCCAATGTCCCTTTGAGGTGTGAAGGGCTGTCAACGCAGTCAAAACGCCGTGTGCTGCTGGCGCGCGGCCCGTTGCCAGGCCGCGCGCAGAGCATTTTCGATCAGGCGCCAGCGCGCTTGATCTTGACGTCGCGCAGGTACTGCGCGGGGTTTGCCGGATCGAACTTCACGCCATCGAAGAAGGTTTCGATGCCGCGTGAATCGCCCGTAGGTGCGTTCGCAACCCCGAGGGTTCTTGCTGCATTTGACCAGAGGTCTGACCGGTTCGTGCGATCAACCAGCCCCTTCACATCAAAGTCTGGCCGGAAACGACCCCAGCGGATGTTTTCCGTCATGAACCATGTGTCGAGGCTCTTGTAGGGATAGGACGATGTGCCGTTCGGGCCCCAGAACTTCATCAGAAGGTTGGTCCCGTTGGCAACGCGCCCATGGCCGTAATTGATGTCGCCCCTGAGGCGACCGATGATGTCGGCTGGCGGCACATTGAACCATTGCCGGCGACCGACAATGTTTGCGAGCTCTTCCTTGTTGGACATGGCATCGCACCATTGCTGGGCTTCCATGACCGCCATGAGGATCGCCTGTGTCGCGCGTGGGTTGCGATCGACCCACTCGGCGCGCATGCCAAGAACCTTTTCCGGATGCCGGAACCAGATTTCGCCGGTGGTCACGGCGGTGTAGCCAATGCCCTGGTTCACGAGCTGCTCATTCCATGGCTCGCCGAC
>JAIYEB010000246.1 GCA_027487195.1 Hyphomicrobiales bacterium
TGGCGGGTCGGGCATGAAGCGCAGCTTTGTTGGTGCAGAAGGCGACACGCTTGTCGCCGATGTGATCGGAACCTGGCCAAACCCGGCGTTCGCCCTGTTGACGCATGGTGGCGGCCAAACCCGCCACGCCTGGGGCGCTACCGCAAAGCGGCTCGCATCCTCAGGCGTCTCAGCCATTTCGCTTGATCAGCGTGGCCATGGCGAGAGCGATCATGTGCGCTCCAAGGCCTACGGGTTTGATGATTTTGCTGCCGACATTGGCGCGGTCTGCGACCCGCTTGTCGATGAGAGCGGGGGCTTACCGATTCTTGTCGGTGCTTCGCTCGGTGGCCTTGCAAGCCTCATGGCGGTGGGCGAGGGCAGGGTGCGCGCACGGGCGCTGATCCTGGTGGATGTGACGCCACGCATGGACGATGGCGGTGTCGCCAAGATCCACGAGTTCATGGGCGCAAACCTGGTCGATGGCTTCGCCAATCTGGAAGAAGCGGCGGACGCGGTTGCGGCTTACCTGCCCCATCGGCCAAGGCCGCGCTCGCTTGATGGGCTGAAGAAGAACCTTCGTCTGGGGGCAGACGGGCGGTGGCGCTGGCACTGGGACCCTGCCTTCATGAAGGGGCCAAAGTCGATTTCCCATAGCCGGGGCGAAATCGCACAGCGCTTTATGGCGGCCTGCCGTGGTCTCAATGGGGTTCCAACCTTGCTTGTGCGCGGGGCTTCAAGCGAACTTGTCTCGCAGGAACACGCCGAAGATTTTCTCAGCCGGGTGCCCCACGCGCGCTTTCTTGATGTGTCGGGTGCGCGCCATATGGTTGCGGGTGATCGCAACGACGCGTTTGCCGATGCGGTCATCGGTTTCATAGAAGCGCTTTGATATCAACGCTTTAGTCGCGCATCCTGACGATCTGATTCCGCTTGTCCTCAAGTTCAGAATCAGAGTCCGGGACTTCAAGTTTTGAGTCATGTCGCGAGTGGTCCGAGCCGTTCCGCGGCTTGAAAAACTCGCTCAATCATCGGTCGCAACACCCCGCCGACATTCACCTTGTGCGCGCATCTTGCTCAAAGGGTCTTTTCCTTCCCGTCCTGAAGGTCCATATCGTTTCCCAACAGCGGTTGGTGGATTGCCGCCGCACAGTTGAGGAGCGCGAAGCGCCATGCAGATCGGTTTCTGGCAGATTGCCATTGTTGTCCTTCTCGTCGTGCTGCTGTTTGGTCGTGGCAAGATTTCCGACCTGATGGGCGATGTCGCCAAGGGCATCACCAACTTCAAGAAGGGCATTGCCGACGGCGACGACAAGAAGCCCGCCGATGCCACAACTGCGACGGCTGCGCCAACCGATCCCAAGACGATCCAGGCAACGGCCGAAACCGTTGCACCGGCACCGACGGCGGCTGCTTCAACGGCTGCGCCTCAGGCAAAGCCCGTGGAAGGCGAGAAGAAAGCAGGCTGATCGGGGAAGGCGCGGCAGAGAGAGGCGGGGGCGGGAATGTTTGAAATCGGCTGGACCGAAATTCTCGTTGTTGTGCTCGTTGCCGTCGTTGTCCTGAAGCCAAAGGACATTCCCGAGATGGCGCGCTCCGCTGGCGCGTTCATCGCCAAGATGCGGGGGATGGCCGGTGAGTTTCAGGGTCAGTTCAACGATGCGCTGAAAGACGCCAAGCTCGATGACGTCAAGAAGGTCATTGATGAGGTTCGCGAACTGAAGAACCTGTCGCCGGTCCAGCAAGCACGCGAAGCGCTCGTGAAGCTTGCGGATGAGGCGAATGCGGTGAAGTCCGAACTTCAGAATGTGGCCACAACCACATCGGCCTCGATTGCGGCGACCACCACAGCCGTGACATCGGGCTTCAACAGCCCTGGTAGCGAGACCACACCGGCCCAGACCGCGGAATTGCCGGGCAATCTTGGTATTGTGCCGCCAGAACCCGCGCCGCTTTTGAACCTTGATCCGCTTGCTGCGCCGCCAGCGCCGGTTCTTGTGGCTGATGCGCCGCCGGTTGCCTTGCCGGTTCCTTCGCCCGCTGCGTCACCCGTTCTTGCCGCTGCCCCCGTCGAGGTGGCTGAGGCCGAGCCCGAACCCGCTCAAAAGCCCCGGCGCAAGCCCAAGACAACGGACGCGGCCTGATCTCATGAGCGACACCAACAAGGTCGACGGCCAGGACGAGATCGACGCATCGCGCGCGCCGCTGATGGATCACCTGGTCGAACTGCGCTCGCGGATCATCAAGATCGTGGCCGTGTTCATGGTGGCGTTCATTGCGTGCTTCGTCATCGCGAACCACATTTTCAATGTGCTGCTCGTGCCGTTCAAGCAGGCGCTGCCGCCGAATCAGCTGGCGCGGGTTGTGTTCACAAGCCCTGCCGAGTTCCTGTTCACGCAGCTTCAGATCGGCGTTTTTGGCGCACTGTTCATTGGCGCGCCCTACATTCTCTTCCAGATCTACGCCTTCGTGGCGCCCGGGCTCTACAAGCACGAAAAGTCGGCCTTCCGGCCCTACCTGGTTGCCACGCCGCTGTTTTTCTATCTCGGCGGACTGATGGTCTATTTCGTCGCCGCACCGTTTGCCCTGTCCTTCTTTGCGGGCATGCAGCAGGCCAGCGGTATTGACGGCGTCACGATTGAAATGCTGCCGACGACCGAGCGCTATTTGAACTTCATCATGGCGTTCACGCTCGCTTTTGGCATCATGTTCCAGCTGCCAGTGCTCCTGACGCTCATGGGTCAGATCGGCATCGTTTCGGCCAAGGGGCTACGCGATAAGCGCAGGTATGCCATTGTTGGCGTGTTTGCTGCCGCTGCCGTGCTGTCACCGCCGGATGTCGGAAGCCAGATCGTGCTTGCCGTCCCGACCTACCTTCTCTACGAACTCTCGATCTTTGCGGTACAGCTGATCGAAAAGCGGCGAGAGGCGGCGGATAAAGCCCGCGAGGCCTCCGGCACCTGACGCTCCTCGGCCGGCCCACCTGCCGGACGGGACCTATGCACGACATCAAATTCATTCGCGATACGCCTGAGCTTTTCGACCTTGGCCTGAAGCGCCGGGGCCTTGATCCCATGTCTGCAGGGGTCTTGGCGCAGGACACTGAGCGCCGCGGGCTGATCCAGGCCATTGAGGCCAAGCTTGCGCGCCGCAACGCGGCGTCCAAGGAGATTGGCGCGGCCAAGGCGCAAAAGGACGACGCGAAGGCCGCAGCCCTTATGGCCGAAGTGGCCGCCCTCAAGGTCGAGCTGCCGGAGCTTGAAGCGCGCGAACAGGCGCTTGGCGCAGCACTTGAAGGCGCTCTCGCAACGATTCCGAATTTGCCGGCAAGTGATGTGCCGGACGGGGTCGATGAAACCGGCAATTTTGAAGTCAAACGAATCGGTTCGCCGCGCGAGTTGAACTACCAGCCGCTGCAGCATTTCGAGCTTGGCGAAGCGCTTGGGATGATGGATTTCGAGACCGCGACGAAGATTTCTGGCGCGCGCTTTGTGGTGCTGAAAGGCCAGCTGGCACGGCTTGAACGCGCGCTTGGTGCGTTCATGCTCGACGTTCATACCCAGGAGCATGGCTACACCGAAACGAACCCGCCGCTTCTCGTGCGCGGCGAAGCTGCTTTCGGGACCGGTAACCTGCCGAAGTTCCACGACGACCTGTTTTATACTCTTATCCGTCGCACCGAGGATCAGCGTAGTGGGCCAGAAAAGGTCGCTGATGCCCTGCTGGATACCGACGGCCGATACCTCACCCCCACCGCGGAAGTCTCGGTCACCAATTACGTCCGCGACCAGATCCTGACCGAGGGCGAGCTGCCGCTGCGCTACACGGCCCAAACCCCGTGCTTTCGTTCAGAAGCAGGCTCAGCCGGGCGCGACACGCGCGGCATGATCCGGGTGCACCAGTTCATGAAGGTCGAGATGGTGTCGATCACGACGCCGGAAACGTCCGACACCGAACATGAGCGAATGACCAGAGCCGCCGAGACAATCCTCGAGCGCCTGGCGCTGCCCTATCGGCGCATGCTGCTGTGCTCAGGCGACATGGGCTTTTCATCACGCAAGACCTACGATCTAGAGGTCTGGTTGCCGGGGCAGGGGGCTTATCGCGAGATTTCCTCGTGCTCGAACTGCGGCGACTTCCAGGCCCGGCGCATGAGCGCGCGTCTGCGCAA
>JAIYEB010000095.1 GCA_027487195.1 Hyphomicrobiales bacterium
CCGCGCCCGGCAATCTTCTCCGCAAAACCCCTTAGAACCCAGAATTAGTATCTTGTTAACCGGCTGACACTAGATATTGTGTGTCTATCGATTCCGGCCCACAAGACCTGAGTTACGACAAGGCGAGGCTGCGTTTCGGGGGGCACCGTGGAAAACGGGGGAAGACCGCCATAATTGCGGTCTCGGAGTGCATGGGGCCACACCGGCCTGTGTGTTCTGACGTAGAGTGGGCGGTGGAATTTTTTGGGGTGACGCCAGCAGTCGTGGGTCGACGCTGGCAAAGGGATCAAAACGATGCGGATCGAGCGGCGCTACACGACTGAGGGTCAATCAGCCTACGCAAGGCTGGAGTTCCGGACGGCAACGTCTGAAATCAAGAACCCCGATGGATCGGTTGTCTTCAAGCTCGAGGGCATTGAAGTCCCGGCCCAGTGGAGCCAGGTCGCGGCCGACATTCTGGCCCAGAAGTATTTCCGCAAGGCTGGCGTTGCTGCTGTGCTGAAGCGTGTTGAGGAAGAGACCATCCCGTCATGGCTGTGGCGTTCGGTCCCTGATGAAGAGGCGTTGGCCAAGCTTCCGGAAAAGGAGCGCTACACCGGCGAGCGCACCTCCCAGCAAGTGTTCGATCGCCTTGCAGGCACCTGGACCTACTGGGGCTGGAAGGGTGGCTACTTTGACAGTGAGGCCGATGCGCGCGCCTTCTTCGACGAGCATCGCTTCATGCTGGCCAACCAGATGGTGGCTCCGAACTCGCCGCAATGGTTCAACACCGGTCTGCATTGGGCCTACGGCATCGATGGCCCGGGGCAGGGGCACTACTATGTCGATTTCGAAACCGGCCGCCTGACAAAGTCGCGCTCGGCCTACGAGCACCCGCAGCCGCATGCCTGCTTCATCCAGTCCGTTGAAGATGACCTCGTCAACGAGAACGGGATCATGGATCTGTGGGTGCGTGAAGCGCGCCTGTTCAAGTATGGCTCTGGCACGGGCTCGAACTTCTCGAAGCTGCGTGGCGAGAGCGAAAAGCTGTCCGGCGGCGGTCGCTCGTCTGGCCTGATGAGCTTCCTCAAGATCGGTGATCGCGCAGCCGGCGCCATCAAATCAGGTGGCACGACGCGCCGTGCGGCCAAGATGGTTGTGGTCGATGTCGATCACCCGGATATTGAAAGCTACATCGACTGGAAGGTGCGTGAGGAGCAGAAGGTTGCCTCCCTCGTCACAGGCTCCAAGATCGTGCAAAAGCACATGAAGGCCGTGATGAAGGCCTGCGTGAATTGCGAGGGTTCAGGCGACGCCTGCTTTGACCCGGCGCAAAACCCGGCTCTGAAGCGCGAAATCAAGGCAGCGAAAGCTGCGATGGTGCCCGAGAACTACGTCAAGCGCGTCATCCAGTTCGCAAAGCAGGGCTATCGCGAGATCGCGTTCGATGTCTACGACACCGATTGGGACTCCGAGGCGTACCTGACCGTATCGGGCCAGAACTCCAACAATTCCGTGTCTGTGACCGATGATTTCATGTCCGCAGCCATCAAGGGCGGCAGCTGGAACCTCAATCGCCGGACAGACGGCAAGGTTCACAAGACGGTTGAGGCCAAGGCGCTGTGGGAGCAGATTTCGTACGCTGCATGGGCGTCTGCTGATCCCGGCCTGCACTTCAACACGACGATGAACGATTGGCACACCTGCCCGGCGACAGGCCGCATCCGCGCGTCCAACCCGTGCTCGGAGTACATGTTCCTCGACGATACCGCCTGCAATCTTGCGTCGCTGAACCTGATGCAGTTCCGCGACGCGACCAAGGCCATTGATGTCGAGAGCTACGAGCATGCCTGCCGTCTGTGGACGATTGTGCTCGAAATCTCGGTCACGATGGCTCAGTTCCCGTCAAAGCAGATCGCCAAACTGTCCTACGAGTACCGCACGCTCGGTCTTGGCTACGCCAACATCGGCGGCCTGCTGATGTCGTCGGGCGTGTCGTATGACTCGAAGGAAGGCCGCGCGCTGTGCGGTGCGCTGACCGCGATCATGACCGGCGTTGCCTATGCAACCTCAGCCGAAATGGCGAAGGAACTTGGCCCATTCCCGGGCTTTGCCCCCAACCGCGATTCCATGCTGCGCGTCATGCGCAACCATCGCCGCGCGGCTTATGGCGAATCCCTTGGCTACGAAAAGCTCAACACCTTCCCGGTGCCGCTCGACCATGCCTCGGTCACGCAAAAGCGCCTGTCGGATCGTGCACGCCTCGCCTGGGACCGCGCGCTGGAGCTTGGTGAAGCCCACGGCTATCGCAACGCCCAGGCAACGGTGATCGCGCCAACCGGCACCATTGGTCTTGTCATGGATTGCGACACGACCGGGATCGAGCCGGACTTTGCGCTGGTGAAGTTCAAGAAGCTGGCCGGTGGCGGCTACTTCAAGATCATCAACCGCGCGGTGCCTGAAGCGCTCGCAACCCTTGGCTACCCCTCGCATCAGATCGAAGAGATCATTGCGTTTGCCGTTGGCCACGGCTCGATGCGCCAGTCAGCCGGCATCAACCACACCACGCTGAAAGCCAAGGGCTTCACCGACGCGGTGCTGGAGAAGATAGAGGGCAGCCTTGGTGCGGCCTTTGACATCAAGTTCGTGTTCAACAAGTGGACACTCGGCGATGCCTTCTGCCGCGACGTTCTTGGCTTTACAGACGCCCAGCTTAACGACCCGGCGTTTGAGATCCTCCCGGCTCTGGGCTTCTCGAAGAAAGAGATCGAGGCGGCGAACACCCATGTGTGCGGGGCCATGACGCTGGAAGGCGCACCGTTCCTCAGGACCGAGCACTACGCGGTCTTTGATTGCGCCAACCCGTGCGGTCGCACAGGCAAGCGCTACCTCTCGGTCGAAAGCCACATTGATATGATGGCGGCGGCGCAGCCCTTCATCTCGGGTGCGATCTCCAAGACCATCAACATGCCGAACGAAGCCACTGTCGAGGATTGCAAGCGCGCCTATGAGCGCTCCTGGAAGCTCGCACTGAAGGCAAACGCGCTGTACCGCGACGGGTCAAAGCTGAGCCAGCCGCTCAACTCATCGCTCGTGGCAGATGATGATGAGGACGAGGCCGTCGAGGAGTTGATGGCGCAGCCCATGGCCGCGCGCACCACCCAGATTGCCGAGCGCATTGTCGAGCGGATCATCGAGCGCCAGGTGCGCATGCGCGAGCGCATGCCGGACCGTCGCAAGGGCTACACCCAGAAGGCCATCGTTGGCGGCCATAAGGTGTATCTCAGGACCGG
>JAIYEB010000195.1 GCA_027487195.1 Hyphomicrobiales bacterium
GTGATCGAACGCTTTGGCCTCGATGCCAAGGCGGCAAAACCATTCACGGGTCTGCGCTTTCTGGACATTGGCTGCGGTGGTGGCCTGTTGAGCGAACCAATGGCGCGGCTTGGCGCTGAAATTGTTGGCGTTGACCCCTCGCAAACCAATATTGCGGTTGCAAAGCTGCATGCCGAACAGTCGGGGCTTTCGATCGATTATCGCCAGGGAACTGCCGAAATGCTCGCCGAAGCGGGCGAGCGCTTCGATGTCGTGCTCAACATGGAAGTCGTGGAGCATGTGGCCGACGTGCCGGTCTATCTCTCCACCTGCGCCGAGATGGTGAAGCCCTCGGGCATGATGATTGTCGCCACAATCAACCGCACGCCAAAGGCGCTGATGCTGGCCATCATCGGGGCCGAGTATGTGCTGCGCTGGCTGCCCAAGGGCACGCACAGCTATGACAAGCTCGTGCGCCCCGAGGAAATCCGCAACCCGCTGGAGCAGGCTGGGATGGAAATCGTCGAGACCACCGGCGTCTTCTACAACCCCATCGCCGACGAGTGGCGCATGTCAGGCGACACCGATGTCAACTACATGATGCTGGCGACACGAGGCGCCTGATCCCGGCCTCACTCCGCCGCAATCGCTGCGGCGCGATACTGCGCGGGATCGTAGGCGAGGATCGGCGCAAGCCAGCGCTCGGTCTCAAGCACGGTCCAGCCCTTGCGCCGCGCATAATCCTCGATCTGGTCGCGCTCGATCTTGCCAACGCCGAAGTAGGCCGCCTCGGGATGCGAGAAGTAGATCCCAGACACCGCAGCCCCCGGCCACATGGCGTAGCTTTCGGTGAGCTTGAGCGCGGTCCGGCTTTCGACATCGAGAAGCTCGAACAATGTCTTCTTCTCGGTGTGATCGGGCTGGGCGGGGTAGCCAGGCGCAGGGCGGATGCCACGATAGGCTTCCTTGATCATCTCTTCCGGCGTGAGAGCCTCATCGGGGGCATAGCCCCAATGGGTGCGGCGCACCTCGGCATGCATCCATTCTGCGAAAGCCTCGGCAAACCGATCGCACAGCGCCTTTGAGAGGATCGAGTTGTAGTCGTCGTTTGCAAGCTCAAACCGCTTGGCAACCTCATCTTCGCCAACACCTGCGGTGACTGCGAACGCGCCAATCCAGTCTGGCGTGCCGGCAGGCGCGACATAATCGGAAATGGCAAAGTTGGGGCGATCCGACCGGCGCGACATCTGTTGGCGGATGGCATGAAAGCGCGCGCGCTCTGACGTGCGGTCTTCATCGTTCCAGATGATGATGTCGTCGCCATCACGGTTTGCCGGGAAGAAGCCGATGACCCCTTCAGCCATCACCCACTTTTCCGCAATCATGCGGTCAAGCATGGCCTGCGCATCGTCAAACAGCGCGCGCGCGGCCTTGCCGACGATCTCATCACTCAAAATCGCAGGGTAGATACCCTTCAGTTCCCAGGTGAAGAAGAACGGCGTCCAGTCGATGTAGGGGCGCAGTGTTTCAAGCGACACATCCTTGAACACGCGCGTGCCGAGGAAGGACGGCCTGTGCGTGGCTGTGTAGGTCAGCTTGGGCGCATTTGCCCGTGCAGCCTCAATCGCCAGCCGCTCCTTGTCGCGCTGGCTGCGCGCATGGGCGTCGGCGATGCGTGCATACTCGGCGCGAACCTCGGCAACATAGGGGTCGCGCTGTTCCTTTGAGATCAGTGCGGAGGCAACGCCGACAGCCTTCGAAGCATCGGTCACATAGACTGCCTGGCCCGCGCTGTAGTTCGGGTGGATCTTGACCGCGGTGTGGACACGCGACGTCGTGGCCCCGCCAATCAGGAGCGGCACATTGAACCCGCGACGCTCCATCTCGGATGCGACATAGCACATCTCGTCAAGGGACGGCGTAATCAGGCCGGAAAGACCAATGATATCAACCTTCTCGCGGATTGCAGTCTCGAGGATCTTGTCGGCCGAGACCATCACGCCAAGGTCGATCACCTCGTAGTTGTTGCACTGGAGCACAACGCCTACGATGTTCTTGCCGATATCGTGGACGTCGCCCTTGACGGTCGCCATCAGGATCTTGCCGGCAGCCGAACTCTCTGTCGAGGTTCCGTTGGCAGCCTTCTCGGCTTCGATGAAGGGCGTGAGATAGGCCACGGCCTGCTTCATCACCCGGGCCGACTTCACAACCTGCGGCAGGAACATCTTGCCCGACCCGAACAGATCGCCAACGACGTTCATCCCGTCCATCAGCGGCCCTTCGATGACGTGGAGCGGACGGGCGACGCCAGCGCGCGCCTCTTCCGTGTCCGCCTCGATGAAGTCGGTAATGCCATTGACGAGAGCATGCTCAAGGCGCTTGGCAACGCTGCCCTCGCGCCAGGTCATGTCCTTCTTGTTGTCGTTTGCCGGGCCGTCGCCTTTGAACTTCGCGGCCGCCTCGAGCAGGCGCTCGGTGGCATCGGGACGACGGTTCAACACCACATCTTCGCAAAGTTCGCGCAGTTCAGCCGGCAGGTTCTCATAGATCGCCAGCTGCCCGGCATTCACGATGCCCATATCCATGCCGACCTTGATGGCATGATACAGAAACACGGCATGCATGGCTTCGCGCACCGGTTCGTTGCCACGAAACGCGAAGGACAGGTTCGAGACACCGCCGGACACGTGGGCGTGGGGCAACTCGGTGCGGATGTAGCGAACCGCATCGATGAAATCGACGCCGTAGTTCGAATGCTCCTCGATGCCCGTCGCAACTGCGAAAATGTTCGGGTCAAAGATGATGTCTTCCGGCGGAAAGCCGACTTGCTCGGTCAGGATCTTGTAGGCGCGCGCGCAGATTTCAATCTTGCGTGCGGCGGTGTCAGCCTGGCCTTGCTCGTCAAACGCCATGACCACGACGGCTGCGCCATAGGAGCGCGCCTTCCTGGCTTCCTCGATGAACTTGGTCTCGCCTTCCTTCATCGAGATCGAATTGACGATGGGCTTGCCCTGGACGCATTTCAGGCCAGCCTCGATGACCGTCCATTTCGAGCTGTCGATCATGAACGGCACGCGGGCGATGTCCGGCTCCGCTGCCATGAGATTGAGGAACTTCACCATGGCGGCCTCGGAGTCGAGCAGACCCTCGTCCATGTTGATGTCGATCACCTGCGCGCCGGCCTCGACCTGCTGACGGGCCACTTCAAGGGCCGTGCCATAGTCGCCATCCTTGATCAGCTTGCGAAAGCGGGCTGAGCCCGTGACATTCGTGCGCTCACCCACATTGACGAACGGAATGTTCGGCGTCAGTTCGAACGGCTCGAGGCCCGAGAGACGAAGCATCGGCGCGATCTTCGGGATTTCACGCGGCTTGTGCTTTGAAACAGCCTCGGCAATCGCGCGGATATGCTCCGGCGTCGAGCCGCAGCAGCCACCGACCATGTTGACGAGACCAGACGCTGCAAACTCGCCGATCAGCGCAGCCATCGCCTCGGGGCTTTCGTCATACTCGCCGAATTCGTTGGGCAGACCGGCATTCGGATAGGCGCACACCAGCGTGTCTGAAACGCGCGACAGTTCAACGAGATGCGCGCGCATTTCCTTTGCGCCAAGCGCGCAGTTGAGGCCGACCGTGAACGGATCGGCATGCTTCAGCGAATACCAGAACGCTGCAGGCGTCTGGCCAGACAAGGTGCGGCCGGACAAGTCCGTGATCGTGCCTGAAATCATGATCGGCAGATCGACGCCACGCAGTTCCAAAGCGTTGCGGCAGGCCGACACAGCAGCCTTGGCGTTCAACGTGTCAAAGATGGTCTCGATCAACAGCACGTCTGCGCCGCCATCGATCTGCCCAAGAGCCGCTTCCTGATAGGCCTTGACGAGATCGTCATAGGTGACCGCGCGATAGCCAGGATCGTTCACATCGGGCGAGATCGAGGCAGTCCGATTGGTCGGCCCAAGGGCGCCGGCAACAAAGCGCGGGCGGCCGTCTTCAGACGCTGCAATGTCGCAGGCCTGACGGGCAAGACGCGCTCCTTCGAGGTTCAACTCGTAGGCGAGGCTCTCCATCTTGTAGTCGGCCTGCGCAATCGTCGTTGACGAGAAGGTGTTGGTCTCGACCATGTCTGCGCCCGCACGCAGATACTCAAGGTGGATGGCGCGAATAGCATCGGGCTGCGTCAGGATCAGGAGGTCGTTGTTGCCCTTCAGATCATGGTCCCAGTCCTTGAAGCGTTCACCGCGAAATTCCTCTTCCGACAGCTTCAAGCGCTGAATCATCGTACCCATGGCGCCATCGAGCACGAGGATGCGCTCCTTGGCGAGTGCGGTCAGGGTGTCGAGGGTTGAGGCCATGGGGTTTCCGGTTCAGGTCTTGGGCAAACGCAGGTCTTGGGCAAACGCAGATCTTAGTCGGCTCGGATCTTTGGAGGACTGACTTTGCAGCCGCTGCAAAATGAGCGTGGGCAAGGCGGTAAAATGCGCTCTCAGGCCGCCATCGCTGGCGCGTTCGTGGGCGCTGGCGCCCGCAACCCCAGGAGGTGACAGATCGCGTAAACGAGATTGGCCTTGTTCATCGTGTAGAAGTGGAACTCGGAGATTCCATGGCGCTCAAGGTCATGGACCTGCTCCGCACAAACCGCAGCCGCGACAAGCGCCCTGGTCTGGGGATCGTTCTCAAGCCCCTCAAAGCGACGCGCAAAGGCTGCGGGCACCGACGCTCCGGTACGGGTTGCAAAGCCCGCAACGGCCTTGAAGTTCTGCACCGGAATGATGCCCGGAACGATGGGCATATCAATTCCCGCCGCGCGAACCCGGTCGA
>JAIYEB010000269.1 GCA_027487195.1 Hyphomicrobiales bacterium
CCGTTTCCGCCCAAACCTACCGAGCGGGTTGCGTTCAATCGACAGGAACTTATGGATATCCTGAGACTCTATGGCCGCATGGTTGCTGCCGGTGAGTGGCGGGACTATGCGATCGATATGCTCAAGGAAAAAGCGATCTTCTCGGTTTTTCGTAGGTCGAGCGAAGTCCCGCTCTACCGAATCGAAAAAACGCCGACCAATGCACGCCGGCAGGGAGCCTATGCTGTGGTTGCGCCGGGCGGCTTTGTGCTGAAACGTGGCAATAGCCTGTCGACGGTTCTGCGCGTGCTTGAGCCGCGCCTTCAGCTGGTGACCTGATCGGCCCTAACCCAAATCTCGCGACCTAACCCAAAATCTTGCGACCTAACCCAAGTGTCAGGTCGCCTTTTCTGTCAGGACAGTGTTCGGTAACACCTGACCACAACGGAGTTCGCAATGCGCATCGACGCCATCTCGATTGGCAAAAATCCACCCCACGAAGTCAATGTCATCGTCGAGGTGCCGGTTGGGGGTGAGCCCATCAAGTATGAGATGGACAAGGCGGCCGGCACACTTGTCGTGGATCGCTTCCTCTATACGTCCATGCGCTATCCCGGAAATTACGGCTTCATCCCGCATACCCTGTCTGATGATGGCGACCCGATTGATGTGTTGATTGCCAACCAGCGCGGCATCATCCCGGGTGCCGTTGTGGCCGTGCGCCCGATCGGGGTTCTGAAGATGAATGATGAGGCGGGCGGCGACGAGAAGATCATCGCCGTGCCGGTTCCAAAGCTAACGCGCCGCTATGAGAATGTCCACGAGGCGTCCGACCTGCCGGACATCACGCTCAAGCAGATCGAGCACTTCTTCGAGCACTACAAGGATCTTGAACCTGGAAAATGGGTCAAGGTCGTGGGGTGGGGCAACGCCGCAGAGGCGCGAGGGATGATCGAGCAGGCGATGGCCAGGGCAAAGGCAGAGAAAGCCTGAGGGCTTCTGCCGCTGCCGGGGCTATTTCATATCGACGGAATCGCTTGACTGTATGCACGATCGGCCTTTCCACTCGGTAGGGCAGTACGGGCGATGCACCCGGCAGCTCGACCTCCCGCCATAGAGAGGTCCGAAATCACAGCCCTGCCTGCCCCGTTTGATGCCTGGTTCAAAACGCGTGGTTGGGCGCCGCGCGTGCATCAGCTTGCGCTGCTTGATATTGCCAACGCCGGTCGCTCGGCCTTGCTGGTTGCGCCGACGGGCGCAGGCAAGACGCTTGCTGGCTTTTTGCCGTCGCTGATCGCGCTCCACCAGAATCCACGCACAACACGTCGGCGCGGCATTCACACGCTCTATGTCTCGCCCCTCAAGGCGCTCGCGGTCGATGTTCACCGGAACGTGGAAAAGCCTGTCGAGGAAATGGGGCTTTCAATCCGGCTTGAGACCCGCACAGGCGACACTTCAGCGGGAAAGCGCCAACGTCAGAAGGTTGATCCGCCGGATATCCTGATGACGACACCGGAGCAGGTGGCATTGCTGATCGCTTCAAAAGAGGCGCTGCTTCTGTTCGGTGATCTGAAGCGTGTGGTGTTTGATGAGTTGCACGCCATCGAGCCTTCAAAGCGTGGCGATCTCCTGGCTCTGGACCTGGCGCGGCTGCGTCGCCTGGCACCAGACCTTGTGACGGTCGGCCTGTCGGCCACCGTGGCCGAACCTGAACGCCTCCAGCGCTGGCTCGTTGCCCAGAACAGCTCCCGGAACAGCGCTGAGGATATGGCGGATCTTGTGGTGGGGCCGGCAGGGGCAAGTGCCGATATCCGCATCCTCGACTATGAGGATGAGCGCCTGCCCTGGTCGGGACATACAGGGAGGTGGGCCTTCGAGCAGGTCTATCGCTCGATACGCGATGCGCGTCTTGCGCTGGTGTTCGTCAATACCCGCGCGCAGGCCGAACTGACGTTCCAGGCCTTGTGGGACCTCAATGATGATGGTCTCGCGATTGCCTTGCACCATGGCTCGCTTGAAACGGCGCAGCGCCGCAAGGTCGAAGCGGCCATGGTCGAGGGCAAGCTCAGAGCGGTCGTGTGCACAGCCACGCTGGATCTCGGCATTGACTGGGGCGATGTTGATCTTGTCATCAACATGGGCGCCCCCAAGGGGGCTTCGCGTCTTGCGCAGCGAATCGGACGCGCCAACCATCGTCTCGATGAGCCGTCGCGGGCGCTTCTGGTGCCTGCGAACCGGTTCGAGGTTCTGGAATGCCGCGCAGCGCTCGAGGCTGTCAAAGACGGCAAGCAAGATGACCCGGTCATCCGGGTCGGCGCCCTTGATGTGCTCGCCCAGCACGTGTGGGGGATGGCGGTCGCCGCCCCCTTCCAGCCAGATGATCTGTACGCGGAAGTGATCGAGGCGTTTCCCTATGCCGCGCTGGATCGCCAGACGTTTGATCAGGTCGTCGATTTTGTTGCAACCGGTGGCTACGCGCTGCGCGCCTACGAGCGCTATGCGCGGCTAAAGGCGATGCCGGATGGGCGAGTCCGGCTGGCAAATCCGCGGCTTGCACAGGCCTACCGCCTCAATGTCGGTACGATTGTCGAGGCGGATATGCTGAAAGTGCGGCTGGTACGCGGGCGCGGGCAGACCGGCGGCCGCACGACAGGGCCGATCTCGCGCAACGGACGTGTGCTTGGCGAGATGGAGGAGTGGTTCATTGAACAGCTGACGCCAGGCGACACGTTCCTGTTTGGTGGCGAGATCGTTTGCTTCGAGGGCATGCTCGAGAACGAGGCGATCGTCTCGCGGTCTTTCGACAAGGACCCGAAGATTCCAAGCTACCAGGGCGGAAAGTTTCCGCTCTCGACCTACCTCGCCGCGAGTGTGCGGCGCATGCTGTCGACGCCGTCGGAGTGGACCCGGTTACCCTCGCAGGTCTCGGATTGGCTGAAGCTGCAACAGTGGAAGTCCCGGCTGCCGGGGCTTGATGACCTCCTCGTTGAAACCTTCCCGAGGGGCGACAAGAATTACCTTGTTGCCTATCCGTTTGAAGGCCGGCTGGCGCACCAGACACTTGGTGTGCTGCTCACGCGGCGGCTGGAGCGGGCACGGGCGCGCCCGCTCGGCTTTGTCGCCAATGACTATGCGATTGCCGTATGGGGCCTCGGCGACATGGGGCGATTGATTGGCACAGGGCGGCTCAGCCTGTCCGAACTCTTCGACGAAGACATGCTGGGCGATGATCTTGACGCCTGGCTGCAGGAAAGCTCGTTGATGCAGCGCGCCTTTCACTATTGCAGCGTGATTTCCGGCCTCGTAGAGCGCCGCCATCCAGGCAAGGAGAAGACCGGACGCCAGCTCTCGGTCTCGACCAAACTCGTCTTCGACGTGTTGCGCACACATGAGCCAGACCACATCCTGCTCAAGGCGGCCATGGCGGATGCGGCGACTGGCCAGCTCGATATTCGCAGACTTGGCGACATGCTACGCCGGGTGAAGGAGCGAATCGTGCACGTGGAGCTTGATCAGGTGTCACCTCTGGCCGTGCCGATCATGCTCGAGATCGGGCGCGTGTCGGTCGGCGGGGATGCGTCTGAAAGCCTGCTTGCGGACGCGGCAGATGATTTGATCCGGGAGGCCACGAGATGAGCGCAGTCCCCGGGCCGCGTACGCCGCTGCAGCGACAGGAAGCAGAGCTTACGATCGCAGATGTTGCCGTGGTGATTGTCGCCGAAGGCGCACTCCTTGTTCCTTCCGAGAATGCGCTGATTGTATCGGACCTGCATTTTGAAAAGGGCTCGGCGCAGGCCGTGCGGGGGTTTCCGGTGCCACCCTATGACACGGCAGCAACGCTTGGCGCGTTGACCCGCGTCGTCGAGCGCACAAGGCCACGCCTCATCGTGTCGCTAGGGGACGCGTTTCACGATGTCGACGGACCCTGTCGTCTGACGGATGGCGACCGTGCGACGCTCCTTGGCGTGATCGCCGGGCGGGACATGATCTGGATCAGCGGCAACCATGATCCGGTGATGACCGGCGACCTGCCGGGCGCGCGGGCCGAGACCATGTCGCTTGCAGGCCTGACACTTCGCCACGAGCCGTCGCGCGGACAGGCGCGCGGCGAAATTGCGGGCCATCTCCATCCGGCAGCGGTTTTGCGCAACGCCCCGAGGGCCGTGCGCCGACGCTGTCTGGCAAGTGACGGCGAGCGCGCTGTGATGCCCGCTTTCGGCGCCTATGCCGGCGGGCTCGATCTGGCGCATCCGGCGTTGCGTCCGCTCTTCAACCGCGAGACGCTGGTGGCCTACATGCTGTCAGATGGGCAGGTGTTTCCTGTGTCGGGCAAGCGCTGCCTATAGCGCCGAAAGAACGGTCCGCGCTTCCGCGCAGTCAAGGTTCATCTGCGCGATCAGCGCCTCGACGCTGTCAAAGCTCTGCTCGGGCCTGAGCCACGCAACGAATTCAACATGCGCAGTCTTTCCGTAGAGATCGCCGCTGAAATCGAACAAGAAGACCTCAAGCAGGACAGGTCCACCGCCAAACTGGGGGCGACGGCCGAAGTTTGCAGCGCCATCGTGCACCTTGCCGTCGATCTCGCATCTGACAGCATAAATCCCGTGGGCGATGCCGGTTTCCGGCTCAAGCGCCATGTTGGCTGTGGGAAAGCCAAGGACGCGTCCGCGCTTGTCGCCATGAACAATGGTCGATGTCACCGCGAAACGACGCCCCAGAAGCCCGGCGGCCAGCGCAACATCGCCAACGCGGAGCGCTTCGCGGATGCGGCTTGATGAGACCGGCAGCCCACCCTCGTCGACAAAGGCCTCAACGATACTGACACCGAAGCCATGGGTCTTGCCGGCTTCGACAAGGGCTATGGGCGAGCCGGAACGCCCGCGACCGTAGTGAAAGTCGTGGCCGGTCACGATGTGGCGCGCTCCAAGGCC